>DASXQC010000191.1:0-4721 GCA_036493235.1 Reyranella sp. | reverse complement strand
GCGCAGATCGGCTGCGCGCCGCTCGTTTCCGATGCTCCGCCGTCACCGGCTCGACCGCTTTGCCGTCGAGGTCGTGGCGCATCGCACCCTCGGCAGCGCAGGCCTCTAGATAGGGGCGCGCACGCGCAAGACCCACGATCTGCGCCTTGAGCGCGACGTGCGACACCGGATCAGTACGGGCGGCGATGTCGCGCCAGATGCCGATCTTCATCGGCAAACAGCAGCCCTCGGCGCGCATCCGCTCGAACAGCGGCAAGCCCGCGTCGGCCAGCGCTGCGATTGCGTCGCGACACGCATCCCGGTCTGGCGGTTGCTGTAGAGGTGCTTGGGCTGACGGCTCGACCAAGCCGCCAAGCGTCAGGATCGCGCGAGGCTTCTTCATGTCGACTTTTTCAGCCTATTGCTCACGACGGGCGAGCAACTCTGCCCGTGTCATAGCGCGACTTCTGTGAACCCGCCTTGATGTTCGTCAGTCCGCTTCATCTCCTCCGAGGTAGGAGCCGAAAGCGTCCTTGTGTGCCGAGCGGGTTCGAGAGCGGGGCCCGCAGAGCGACATCGCCGCAAGCCTGTTTTTCGGCAAGCGAAGTCGATCCGACCCCGGCTGGACCTCAGGGACTCTGGAACCGCTGAGCCGCTCCAGCGAGCCGGTCTTGGCGACCCGTGGAGCCCTCGCGAAAAGGCTCTTGTCAGATGTGCTGAATGGGATTGTCCACGCCGAGGATGTGCCGTCCGACCATCTCGACGTGGGGCATCATCGCCTGCAGGTGCTGGCTGGCGCTCATGGCGTCGCGGAAGCGCCGCTCGAACGGACCGGAATTCATGATCGCGACCGTTCCCGCGGCGCGGTAGCAGGCGACGGAGACGTCGGTCGCCTCGTTCATGCCGTGGGTGGTGGCGAGTCGCAGCCGGATGCGATGGTCGAGCGTCAGCTTGCCCGCGGCGGCGGCCTCGTAGGCTTCCCGCGCCGCCTCGTGGATGAAGGCCCGGGCGGCCGACAGCTTGGCCTCGAACTGGCCGATCTCCCGCTGGTTGGCGCCGTTCATCGCCATGGCGCTCGGCGAGGCGCGGCTGTGCTTGCCGCGCGCCAGCTCGACATAGGCGTCGAACAGCCGGCGGGCGATGCCGAGCGTCGTGCTGCTGAAGCCGGTGGCGTAGAGCAGGGTCGAGCCCAGCACGTAGAGCGGGCCGGGCTCGCGCTTTTCCTCGGGCGCATCGCGCGCCGGCGCCCGCCCGTCGGGGATGAACAGGTCCTCGACCGAATAGGAGTCGCTGCCGGTGGCGCGCAGGCCGAGCACCTGCCAGTCGTCGATGATCTTGGCCTCCGAGCGCAGGAACACGAAGCTGCGGTCGTCGGCGCGGCCGCCATGGCGGGCATGCGGCGTGCCGTCGGGATTCTGGATCGCGCTGTGGCAGCCGAGCCAGGTCGTGTGGCGGCCGCCCGAGGCGAAGCTCCAGCTCCCGGTGACGCGAAAGCCGCCGGGCACCTTGATCGCCTTGCTGCGGCTGTGGCGCGCGCCCCAGGCCAGCCCGACGTTGGGCTTGCCGAACACTTCCAGCGCCGTCTCGTGCGGCATGGCGGCGGCCGAGGTCGAGGAAGAGACGTTCGACTGGTTGATGAACCAGGCGACACTGGCATCGCCATAGCCCAGCGCCTCGATCGTTTTGGCGTATTCGACCAGCTGCATTTCCTGGCCGCCCAGGCTCCTGGGCAGCAGTAGCCGCAGCATGTCGGCCTGCGCCAGCGCGTCGACCACCTCCGGCGTGACCTCGCGGCGGCGGTCCATCTCCGGGCCGTGCTCGTCGAGCAGGGGTTGCAAAGCGCGCGCCCTCTCGGGGGCGCTGGTGGTGATCGCTGGTACGCGCGTGTCCATGGCCCGCATACTGGCGTCGTTTCGCAAAGCGTCAATCATCGGGCGTCACCGTGCGAAAGCGGGCACGTGCGTGCCGGCACATCGCGTTCCGCGTCCCATTGCCGTGGGATGCCTGAAATGCTGGCCCGCGTGCACTTTAGGCGATTCGTCCCACGTCCTGCGCCACATGGGCGCTGGGACGATTGTCGAATTGGCGGGACGCGGGACGATTTATCCCCCACGAAAATTTACGGACTGCCCAACCGAAAATCGCGCTTTAGGATGCCGGCCAAGAACATGAGTTCGGAGGAAATGGCTCAATGACGATGCGTGTGTCGCGGCGGGCCCTGTTGGCAGCGCCGATGGTGATGGCCCTGCCGGTGCGGGCGGAGGACGCCTGGCCCAAGGTGCCGGTGAAGATCATCATTCCGTCTGCGCCCGGGGGGCCGACCGATGTGATGGCACGGATGATCCAGCCCGGCCTGGCGGCACGGCTCGGCCAGCCCGTCCTGATCATCAATCGTCCCGGCGCCGGCGGGAACATCGGTGTGGTGCAGACCGCCAAGTCGCCGCCCGACGGCTACACGCTAGTGATCGCCTCGACCGGCTTCGTGGTGAATGTCAGCCTCTACAAGGAGCCGGGCTACGACGCCTTCAAGGACTTCGTGCCGATCACCGAGCTCGGCTCGTCGCCCAACGTCCTGCTGGTGCATCCGAGCTCGCCGCTGCACACCGTCGCCGACATGATCGCCATGGCCAAGGCGAGCAAGCAGCCGCTCAACGTCATCAACCCGGGGCAGGGCTCGACGCCGCACCTGACGGCGGAGCTGCTGAAGATCAAGGCGGGCATCCCGATCGAGAACATCCCGTACAACGGCGCCGGACCGGCGATCCAGGCGATCCTGTCCCAGACCACGCCGGTCGGCACGACGGCGTTGCCGCCGGCCCATCCGCACATCAAGTCGGGGGCGCTCAGGGCGCTGGCGCTGACCGGAGAGCGGCGCTGGTTCGATCTGCCCGACGTGCCGACCATGGCCGAATCGGGCTTCCCGGACATCGTGTCGGAGACCTTCCAGGGCATGTATGCGCCGGCCAGCACGCCCGATGCGATCGTCCAACGTGTGTCGGCTGAAACGCTGGCGGTGCTGAAGGATCCCGAGGTCTCGAACAAGCTGCGCGACGTCGGCTTCGACGTCCGCGCCGCCGGCCCCAAGGGCCTGGCCGCCCGCGTCGCCAGGGAAGTGCCGATGTGGCGCGACGTGATCCAGCAGTCGAAGATCGAGCTGCAGTGATTCTTCCTCCTCCCTCGTCATACGGGGGAGGGTACAGGAGGGGGAAAGCAACAGGACGTGCCGTTGGCCTTCCCCTTCCCGGCCTCCCCCGTTTGACGGGGGAGGTGGTCAGAGAGGTCAGACGCCCGGGCCGCGAAGATCGATCGGCAGATCGGGCCAGCGTCGGCGGCCGAGCTCGGCCACCATGCCGCCGCGGAAGACCAGATCCTTCCACGCGCCGTCGTGATCGAGGAAGCGGGTGGTGTTGGTCATCTCGCGGTAACCACTCGAGCGATAGACCGCCGGCACGAAAGCGAACAGCAGCGAGAAGGGCAGCGCCTCGGCCGTGAAGTGGCGGTGGATCTCGGCCATCAGAACGCGGACATGGCCGCGCCCGCGCTCGGCGGCATCGATCGCAACCCCGCCGATCATGCCGACTGTCACGGTTTCCTCGCCGATCGATATCGGCCGCCGGTAGGTCGCCGCGTGACCGATGGCTCCGCCAGTGTCGTCGAGCACCAGCACCAGCTCCGCCCGGTCGGGGCCGTAGTCGTACGGGTCCGTGAGGTCGAACGCCGTCCGCAGCAGCGTATCGACCTGCGCGTGGAGGGCGGCGGAAAGCGCCTGGGGTTCGGTTCGCAGCAGCTTCATTTCGGCTATCGTAGCCGGCAAATCGACGAGAGGGGAAACGCGATGCCTATGCCCGACACCGACACCTCGAGCCCCAAGTACCTGCGCGACAAGTACGCCATCGTGGGCGTCGGCGAGACCACCTACACGCGCGGCTCGGGCATCACGACGCGCGCGCTCGGTACCTGGGCGGTGCGCAACGCGATCGAGGATGCCGGACTGAAGGCGTCCGACGTCGACGGGATGCTGTCGTACCAGTCGGGCGATTCGACGTTCTCGACCTTCATCGCCGGCGACCTTGGCCTGCGGCTCAACTTCTACATGGACGTGTTCGGCGGCGGCTCGTCGACCGAGGCGCTGGTCGGCATGGCGATCGGCCTGATCGAGGCCGGCATGTGCAAGACCGTGGCGGTCTTCCGTGCCATGAACGGCTTCTCCCAGGTCCGCATCGGCGGCACCGGCGCGCGCGCCGCGGCGCCGGTGATGGGCGACGCCCTGCACGGCCGCGCCTATGGCTGGCAGAGCGCGGGCCAGATGTTCGCGCCGACCTTCATGCGCCACATGCACGACTTCGGCACGACGCCCGAGCAGGTGGCGCATGTGAAGCACTTCCATTCCTGCCACGCCTCGAACAACCCGAAGGCCTTCTACAAGAAGCGCTACTCGGTCGACGAGGTGGTCAACAGCCGCATCATCTGCAAGCCGCTGCACCTGCTCGACTGCTGCGTCGAAACCGACAATGCCACGTCGATCATCGTCACCCGGGCCGACCGCGCTCGCGACGGCCGCCATCATCCGGTACTGATCCGCGGTGTGGTCGGCCGCTGCAGCAAGCCGCGCACCGACATGCACTACCAGACCGGGCCGGTCTCGACCGTCGCTGGCCATTACGCCAAGGACATCCTGTGGCCCAACTCGGGCGTCGGGCCGGAGGACATCGACCTCACCGGCAGCTACGACGCCTTCACCT
>DASXQC010000190.1:0-4885 GCA_036493235.1 Reyranella sp. | reverse complement strand
CCGTCCTTTCCCGGTCGGGGGCTTTTTGTTGCGCGTGGGACCGCGCGGAGGAGAAGGACAATGGACGGCACGATCCGGCGCAAGAAGGCGGCACCCGACATCAAGAGCTGGAAGGCCCAGACGCGCGCGGTGCGCGGCGGTTTGCGGCGCAGCAGCTTCGACGAGACGTCGGAGGCGCTCTTCCTGACGTCGGGCTACGCCTACAACAGCGCCGAGGAAGCCGAGGCGACGTTCAAGGGCGAAAGCAACCACTTCCAGTATTCGCGTTTCGGCAATCCGACGGTTTCGATGTTCCAGGACCGCCTTGCCGCGCTCGAGGGCGCCGAGGCGTGCATAGCGACCGCGACCGGCATGTCGGCAGTGTTCTACGCGCTGCTCGCGCTGCTCAAGAGCGGCGACCGCATCGTTGCCGCGCGCCAGCTGTTCGGCTCGTGCCACTACATCATCAACGACCTGCTGCCGAAGTACGGCATCAAGGGCGAACTCGTCGACGGCGGCGACCTCGAGCAGTGGGAGAAGGCGCTGTCGACGCCGGCCCAGGCCGTGCTGTTCGAATCGCCGTCGAACCCAATGCTCGACATCGTCGACGTCAAGGCGGTCTGCGACCTCGCGCACAAGGCGGGCGCCAAGGTCGTGCTCGATAACGCGTTTGCCACGCCGATCCTGCAGCGGCCGCTCGAGTTCGGCGCCGACGTCGTGGTCCATTCGGCGACCAAGTACATCGACGGCCAGGGGCGCGCGCTCGGTGGTGCGATCCTGGGTAGCCGCGACTTCATCATCAACAAGCTGCAGCCGATCACCCGCAACACCGGTCCTTCGATCAGCCCGTTCAATGCATGGGTGTTCGTGAAAGGCCTGGAGACGCTCGGCCTGCGCGTCGATCGCCACTGCGCCAACGCCCGCAAGGTCGCCGACGCACTGGCCACCAATTCGAAGATCGGCCGCGTGCTCTATCCCGGCCGGCCCGACCATCCGCAGCACGCGCTGGCGGCCAAGCAGATGTCGAACTTCGGCGGCGTCGTCACCTTCGACATCAAAGGCGGAAAGCCCGCGACGTTCGAGGCGCTGAACCGCCTGCAGCTGGTCGACATCTCCAACAACTTGGGCGACTCCAAAAGCATGGTCACCCATCCGGCGACGACGACGCACATGCGCATCGGCGCCGAGGAGCGGGCCAAGCTTGGCATCGGCGACGGCACCGTGCGCATCTCGGTCGGCCTCGAGGATGCCGACGACATCGTCGCCGACCTGACCCAGGCGCTCGGCTAGAGCGATTTCCACTCAGATGGAACCGCGCCCACACGATCATCACTTGCTCTATCGCCCCGCTTGCGCGGTTCCATCTGAGTGGAAATGCGCGCACGGGCGATATGTGTTGCAGCAGGCATATTCCGTCCGGCCGAATCCGGCCGGCCGGAATATGTTCTAGCCGATGTCGCTGGCACGTCAGCTCTGGCACGCCAACGCTGACTGGGCCGCGAAGATCCTCGCTCATCCCTTCGTGCAGGGGTTGGGCGACGGATCGCTCGCGGTCGGCGCCTTCAAGAGCTACGTCGCGCAGGACGCCTATTTCCTCGACGCCTTCGCGCGCGCGTACGCCTTCTGCCTGGCGCACGGCACCTCGCGCGAAGATCTGTTCGGCTTCTCCGAGCTGATCGCGGGCGTGCTGGAAGAGCTGAAGCTGCACAAGAGCTACACCGAGAAGCTGCAGGTCTCGCTCGACGGCGTCACACCGCTGGCGGCGACCCAGGCCTATGTCGATTTCCTGCTGGGCAATGCGCGGCTGGGTAATCTCGGCGAGACCATCGCCGGCATGACGCCCTGCATGCGGCTCTACGCCTGGCTTGGCCAGACCCTGGCGAAGAAGGACGTGGCGCCGGCCTATGCCGACTGGGTGAAGACCTATTCCGATCCCGGCTTCGAGGCTCTGGCCGTGCGGCTGGAAGAACTGCTCGACCAGCACGCCATCGACAGCCCGGCCGTGCGCGCCAACTATCGCCGCGCGATGGAGCTGGAGTACGGCTTCTTCGACGTCAACCGGTAGCTGTTGCTAAAGGGCGGCCAGCTTCTCCATCGAGCGATCGAGCGCGCCGTGCAGGTCGGAAGTGAGCTTGGCTCCCATCGCCTCGCGCACCTCCTGTTCGGCATTGGCCCAGAGCGGCAGGGCGCGCTTGAACAGCGCGCGGCCGGTCGCTGTCGCGACCAGCTCGTGCCGGCGTTTGTCGCCTGAGTCGGCGCGCTCGACCAGGCCATCGTCGAGCAAAGGCTTGAGGTTGCGCGTCAGGGTCGTGCGGTCGGTCGCCAGCAGTTCCGACAGCCGGCCGATCGACACCGGGCCTTCGGCGGCGATGAAGCCCAGCAACGAGAATTGCGAGATCTTGAGCCCGGTCGACGCCAGGTGCTGGGTGTAGATCGCCGTCACGCGGCGCGCTGCGCTACGGATGCGGAAGCACGTGCATTCGGCGGGCGACAGGCGAAGCATGTCGAGGAGACTACCGCCGACGGGTTGCCTGGGCAAAGTATTAACGTGTATATGCACCTAAATTAGGTGGAGCAGGACGATGGATATTCCAGAGGCGGCCTTCGGCGTGGTGCCGCTCGAGCAGGTCCGCACCATGGACGGCATGACCCTGTTCCGGGAGATCATGGCCGGCCGCCTGCCGGCGCCGCCGATGTCCAGGACGCTCGGTATGTCCCTGCTCGAGATCGAGCAGGGACGCGTGGTGTTCGGGTACAAGCCGGTATTCGATCACTACAACCCGCTCGGCAGCGTGCATGGCGGCATCGCCGCTACCTTGCTCGATTCGGTGATGGGCTGCAGCGTCCACACCACGCTTAAGGCGGGCACCGGCTACACCACGGTCGAGATCAAGGTGAACTATGTGCGCGCCATGACCGACAAGACCGGCCCGGTGCGCGCCGAGGGCAAGGTGATCAATGTCGGCTCGCGCATCGCAACGTCGGAGGGCCGGCTGGTCGATGACGCGGGCAAGCTCCTGGCGCACGGCACCACAACCTGCCTGATCTTCCCGATCTAGCGACGAGCAGCAGGGGCCGCAGAGCGGTGGCGCCCTCTTGCCCGATTTGACCTTTTGTTGGGAAAATCCCATGTCAAAGAGTGAGGAAGCGCCCCAGGGAAGTGCATGTACACGGCTACAACCCGAGCCATACAAGTCAGCGTTCAGCCACGCTATCTGCCGGACCAGTCCGATCCGGGGAAGTCGCAATATGTCTGGGCCTATGAGGTGCGAATCGAGAACAAGGGCCCTGTCGCGGTCCAGTTGCGCAGCCGTCACTGGAAGATCACCGACGGGCTCGGCCGCCGCCAGGAGGTCAAGGGCCGGGGCGTGGTCGGCGAGACGCCGCGGCTGGAGCCGGGCGGGGTCTTCGAGTACACCTCCGGCACGCCGCTCTCGACGCCCTCGGGCTTCATGGGCGGCAGCTATCAGATGGTGAGCGATGCGGGCGAGAATTTCGACATCGAGATCCCGACTTTCTCGCTCGACGCGCCGGGCGGCGCGCGACAGCTTAACTAGACCGTCACTGGTCGGCAGAGAGGCACGATGAACCGGATGCTGAAGAAGGGCGAGGTGGCGCCGTTGGGCCCCGTGACGCGCCCGACGCGCGAGGAGGCCGAGGATGCGGTCCGCGTCCTGCTCCGCTGGGCCGGCGACAACCCCGATCGCGAGGGCCTGCTCGGCACACCCGACCGCGTCGTGCGCTCCTACGAGGAGTTCTTCGCCGGCTATCAGGACGACCCGGCCGAGATCCTCAAGCGCACCTTCGAGGAGGTCGAGGGCTACGACGAGGTCGTGATGCTGCGCGATATTCGCCTCGAATCCTACTGCGAGCACCACATGGTGCCGATCATCGGCAGGGTGCACATCGGTTACCTGCCGGACAAACGCGTGGTCGGCATCAGCAAGCTGGCGCGCGTGGTCGATGCCTTTGCCAAGCGCCTGCAGATCCAGGAGAAGCTCACGGCGCAGATCGCCAACACCTTGCAGGAAGTGTTGCAGCCGCGTGGCGTTGCCGTGGTGATCGAGGCGGCGCACCAGTGCATGACCACCCGCGGCGTGCACAAATCCGGTGTCGACATGGTGACCAGCCGCATGCTGGGCGCCTTCCGCGACAATGGCGAGACGCGTCGCGAGTTCCTCTCTATGATCGGTCACAGGACCGCATAGAGCGCGCGAGCGCATACTCAGGAGTTTTCGTGGCCGGAGAAGTCGTCGACTCAGTCGAAATGCTGCGTCGCCTGGTGGCGTTCGACACCACCTCGCGCAACTCGAACCTCGCCCTGATCGAATACGTCCAGGAGTACCTGAAGGGGCACGGCATCGAGTCCAAGCTGGTGCCCAGCGAGGACGGCAAGAAGGCCAACATGTTCGCGACCGTCGGACCCAACGTGAAGGACGGCGTCGTGCTGTCGGGGCACACCGACGTCGTGCCGGTCGACGGCCAGCCGTGGGACACCGATCCCTGGACGCTGACGCGGAAGGACGACGGCAAGTACTACGGCCGTGGCACCTGCGACATGAAGGCGTTCTACGCGATCGCGCTCGCGATGCTGCCGCAGATCCTGAAGGCGCCGCTCAAGAAGCCGATCCACTTTGCACTGAGCTACGACGAGGAAGTGGGCTGTATCGGCGCCCATTCGCTCGCCGCGGCGATGGCCCGCGAGGTGCCGCGGCCGCGCGCCATCATCATCGGCGAGCCGACCATGATGACGGTGGTGCATGCGCACAAGGGCGCGCAGATGTACGTCACCAAGTTCACCGGCTTCGAGGCGCACTCCTCGATGACCCATCTCGGCGTCAGCGCCATCCATTTCGCCGGTGAGTTCGTGCACTACCTCAACACGGTGCAGGACCAGCTCGACAAG
>DASXQC010000189.1:0-2466 GCA_036493235.1 Reyranella sp. | reverse complement strand
TCGCGCCGGCGCGCGATCCGTTCGGCGCCCGCGCGGTGATCTTCGCGCTGCTCATCGCCGCCACCGATTCGGAGACCGATCGGCAGCTCGAAATTGTGCGATCATCAACCGACGCGACGTGTCATCGCATGACCGCCAACCTCGTGCCCCAGATGGGCACGCTCGGCCCGGCCGCGCGTCTGCCGGTGCTCGACATCGCGCTGCCGGCGCTGCGCCAGCTCTCGCCGAGCCAGGCGAATGATTTCCGCAAGGTATTGGCAGCGCTGATCCAGGCGGATCAGAAGGTCACGCTGTTCGAATACTGCATGTTCAAGATCGTCAGCGAAGCGATCCGCGCCGCCGAGCACGCGCCCGGCGGCGGGCAGATCAACTATCTCTCGCTCAACCCGCTGCTGCCCGACATCGCAACGATCCTGGCGGCGCTCGCCGAGACCGGCGGCGATGAAAACGCGTACGACGCCGGGATGTCGCGCCTCGGCGCCCCTGAAACCGCCGAGCGGCCCGCGCCGGGATTGGATCTGCGACGGCTCGAGCAGGCGTTGTCGCGCCTGGATCAATCCAGCCCGGCCATCAAGCGCCGCCTGATTGACGCGGCCGCCCACACCGTCGCCGCCGACGGAGTCGTGCGCGAAGAAGAAGCCGAGCTTCTCCGCGCCATCTGTGCGACGCTTGGCGTCCCCATGCCGCTGCTCACCCAATAAAAAGGGGACGCGACAAAATGGGAAGTGACCCCATTCTGTCGTGCGACAAAAAGGGGTCACTTCCCATTATGTCGTCGCGCCGGTGACAGGATTTGAAAGGCGACAGAATGGGGTCACTTCCTAATGCCATGAAGTTAACACGTAACTCCGCGCCGCCGCGCGCGTTATGACGACTGGCGCAAGGCACGGCCTCCTGTCAGAATGGTGGTGCTGAAGTCACCAACCAACAGGAGGCCACGGATGGCCAGTATCACCGCCGCGCTGTCGCGTATCAAGCAGGACCCGCTCAAAGCCATCACCCCCGCCGCCGTCGAAGCGCTTTGTGCTGAAGTGAATTACGACTGGCGGCAGCGGCAGCTCGATCCAGCTACGACGATCGCGTTGTTCGTGCAGCAGGTGATCGCCGGCAACGTCCCCTGCAGCGAGGTGCGTCACCTGGGAGAGCAGCGCTTCAGCGCCTCGGCATGGTGCCAGGCGCGTTCGCGGCTGCCGCTGGCGGTGTACGAGGGGATGCTGACGCGTGGGTGTGATGCGACGATGCAGCAGACGCACGAGAAAGAGCACCTGTGGCATGGGCACCGCACCTTCCATGCCGATGGCTCGACGTTCTCCATGCCCGACAGCAAAGAGTTGCGGCGGGTCTTCGGAACGCCGCGCGGAACCAGCGACGGTTCAGTCGCGTTTCCCACGGCGCACCTGCTGGTGATGTTCAACGCCGCCACCGGGCTTTTGGTGGATGCGGCCGCCTCGCCGTTATACACATCGGACGTCTCCGTCGCGGCGCAGTTGCACCCCCATCTGGACGAGAGCGACATCCTCATCGGCGATCGCCACTTCGCCGGCTATGCGCATGTTGCCCTGCTGGTGCAGGCCAAACTGCACGCGCTGGTGCCCAATCATCATCTGCGGATCATCGACTTTGCCGCTGGCCGCGCGCACACGAAGCTGAGCGGCAAGAACGTCGTCGCCGGCCGACCACGCTCACGCTGGATCAAGTCATTGGGCAAGGACGATCAACTGGTGGAATGGTTCAAGCCCAAAGGCTGCCCGGCGTGGATGAGCCCAGCGCAGCACGGTGCGCTGCCCGACTCCATCGTGGTGCGGGAGGTGCGGCAACGAGTGCGCTTGCCGGATCGGCGACGCATCGAAGTGACCATCGTCACCACGCTGCTCGATCCCGTGCTTTATCCGGCGCAGGAGCTGGTCGAGCTGCGGCTCAAACGCTGGGACGTGGAAACCAACCTGCGACATCTCAAGATCACGCTGGGCCTGGACGTGCTCAAATGTAAAACCGAAGCGGGCGTGCGCAAGGAGTTGGCGGTCTTCTGCCTGGTCTACAACCTGGTCAGGGCGATCATGCTGGAGGCGGCCAAGCGGCAGCAAGTGGCGGTGTCGCGCATCAGCTTCATCGACGCGCTGAAGTGGATGCGCCACGCGCGGCCACGCGACCCCCTGCCGGATCTGATGACCAATCCGCTGCGTCGCGGACGCATCGAGCCGCGTTGCATCAAGCGTCGCGCCAAGCAGTATGACCTAATGAACAAGCCACGCGCCACGCTGCGAAAAGCATTGCGATTACAGCGGCAAACGCGTTAACTTCATGGCATTAGGGTCACTTCCCATTTTGTCCGCTGACTTCTGCCGGCGTCGCTTCGACGATCGCTGGTTCGCGGACATTGGGTTGGAGTTCCGGCCGGACGTGCTGCAGTGAGCCGAGCCGGCGGAGTTGTGGCCAGATCGATGCGACGCCGAGCACGACCAGGAT
>DASXQC010000188.1:0-1864 GCA_036493235.1 Reyranella sp. | reverse complement strand
GCCACGCGCTGGTTCGTCGCACGCCGCGGGCTGGTGGTCGGCATCATGACCGCAAGCGTCGCGACCGGCCAGCTGCTGTTCCTGCCGCTGCTCGCGTCGCTGACCGAGCGGCTCGGCTGGCGCACCGCGCTCGCGCTGGTCTGTGTCGTGCTCGGCATCTCCGCACTCGCCGTGCTGATGCTGATGCGCGACCGGCCAAGCGATCTCGGCTTGCGTCCATTTGGTGACGCCGGCACCGAGCCCCTCCCCGCGCCGCCGCCGAACACGGCGCCGATCCTCGCCGCCGCGCTCGGCACCCTGCGCGACGTCTCGAAGTCGCCGGTGTTCTGGGCGTTGTTCGCGACCTTCTTCATCTGCGGCGCCAGCACCAACGGCCTGGTGCAGGTGCATCTGATCCCGATGTGCCTCGATTTCGGCATTCCGCAGGTGCAGGCCGCGAGCCTGCTCGCTGCCATGGGCGTGTTCGACTTCTTCGGCACCATCGTGTCGGGCTGGCTGTCGGACCGCTACGACAATCGCTGGCTGCTGTTCTGGTATTACGGCCTGCGCGGCCTGTCGCTGGTGTTTCTGCCGTTCTCCGACTTTACCTTCTACGGCCTGTCGCTGTTTGCGATGTTCTACGGGCTCGACTGGATCGCGACCGTGCCGCCGACGGTGCGGCTGACCGCGCAGCGCTTCGGCGCCGAGCGCGCCAATCTGGTGTTCGGCTGGATCTTCGCCGGTCACCAGCTCGGCGCGGGTACCGCCGCTTTCGGCGCCGGGCTCTCGCGCACCATGCTGGCGAGCTATCTGCCGGCATTCTTCGTCGCCGGCGCGCTCTGCATCATCGCAGCACTGATCGCGCTGTCGATCTCGCGGCCCAAACCGCTCACGGCCTAGTCGTCATCCCGCGCGGCAGGCCCGGTGTGCGCAACGGCTCGGCGAGCCGCGCGAACTCGCAGAGCAGCGAGCGTGTCTTGCGCGGATCGATGATCTCCTCGACCCAGAATTTTTCGGCGGAGCGGAACGGCGAGCGCAACTTGTTGAGGCGATTCTCGATCTCCTTCAGCTTCGCCGCGGGATCGTCGGCCGCCTCGATCTCGGCGCGATAGGCCGCCTCGATGCCGCCTTCCAGCGGCAGCGAGCCCCAATAGGCCGAGGGCCAGGCATAGCGGATCGAGAAACGGTCCGCCGGCTGATGCACCACGCCGGCGACGCCAAAGGAGTTGCGGATGATCACCGTGCACCACGGCACGGTGGTCTGGTTGACCGCCGCCATCGCCCGCACGCCGTGGCGGATGGTCGCCGACTTCTCCGCCTCGAGCCCGATCATGAAGCCTGGGCAATCCATCAGATAGACGATCGGCAGATGGAAGGTCTCGGCGAAATCGACCCAGCGCACCACTTTCTGGCAGGCCTCCGCCGTCCATGAACCGCCATAGTGAAAAGGATCGCTCGCGAGCACCAGCACCGCACGGCCTTCGATCCGTGCGAGGCCCACGATCATCGGCCGGCCGAAATTGGAGGCCATCTCGAAGAACGAGCCCTTGTCGACCACGGACTCGATGATCGGACGCATCTTGTAGACCTGGCGGCGGCTGCGCGGCACCGCCTTCATCAGCGATTCCTCCGCTCGCTCAGGGTCGTCGGTGCAGGGCAAGGTCGGCGGCAATTCGAAGACCGACGACGGCAGATAGGACAGGAATCGCCGCGTCCGCGCGAACGCTTCCTCCTCGGTGTCGACGGCATCGTCGACACCGCCGGCGCGGGTCTGGATGTCCGCGCCGCCAAGCTCCTGCTTGGACAGATCCTGTCCGAGCCGCTTCACCACGGGCGGACCGGCGACGAACATCGCGGACGCGCGCGTCATGATCGAATAGTGGCT
>DASXQC010000187.1:0-3093 GCA_036493235.1 Reyranella sp. | reverse complement strand
ATTCGAACCCTCGATACGGGTTTACCCCGTATAACGGTTTAGCAAACCGCCGCCTTCGACCGCTCGGCCACCTCTCCGCGAGTCCGTTAAGACCCCGGCGATCGATATCCACGACGGATGCGCGGCGGTTCTAGCGGCGGGGGTCGGACAAGTCAAACAGGGCTGCAGATTTTGTTGCAAAATCAGACCCTTGGCGCTTCGCGGACAGCATGCGACGGTGCCCAAATGAGTAGCCAGACCCCCTCCTCGATCGAGATGCTGAAGCGTCTCGTGGCGTTCGACACCACCTCCCGCAATTCCAATCTCGAGCTGATCCAGTACATCCAGGGCTATCTCGACGAGTTCGGCGTGCGGAGCACGTTGGTGCCGAATGCCGAGGGGACCAAGGCCAATCTGTTCGCCACGATCGGCCCCGAGGCCGAGGGCGGGATCGTGCTGTCGGGCCATACCGACGTGGTGCCGGTCGACGGCCAGCCGTGGGAGACCGATCCCTGGACCTTGACCGAGAAGCCTGACGGCAATCTCTACGCGCGCGGCACCTGCGATATGAAGGGCTTCATCGCCGCCACGCTCAGCCACGTGCCGGCGTTCCAGAAGGCCGAGCTCAAGGTTCCGATGCACTTCGCCTTCAGCTACGACGAGGAGATCGGCTGCCTCGGCGCGCACTCGCTCGCCGAGCGGCTGGTCGGCGCCGTGCCGCGGCCGCGTGCGGTGATCGTCGGCGAGCCGACGATGATGGGCGTGGTCAATACGCAGAACGCGGGCGGCGGCATCGTCGCCACCTTCACCGGCTTCGAGGCGCACTCGTCGATGACCCATCTCGGCGTCAGCGCCATCCATTTCGCCGGCGACTTCATCCACTGGCTGAACGAGCTGCAGGTCGAGCTGGCCGGGCGCAAGCATCCTCACCTCGATACCATGCCCAACCACACCACAATCAATGTCGGCATCATCAGCGGCGGCACCGCGGGCAACATCCTGGCGCGCGAGTGCACGCTCAACTGTGGCTATCGCACCCTGCCCGGCGACGATCCGTGGGAAGTGCAGCGCCGCGCCGAGGCCTACATCGCCGAGCTGCTGCTGCCGAAGATGAAAGCCAAGCACCCCGACGCCAACATCGTGCTGAAGCGCCGCTCGTTCGTGCCCGGCCTGCTGCCGCAGGAGAACGAGGAAGCGGCCAAGCTCGCACTGCAATGGACCGGCGGCAACCGCACCTATGCGGTGCCCTACGGTACCGAAGCCGGCATCTTCCGTGGCCACGGCATCCCCACCGTGATCTGCGGCCCTGGCGACATCTCGCAGGCACACCAGCCGAACGAGTTCGTGGCGAAGTCGCAGATGGATGCCTGCGATGCCTTCCTGGGGAAACTCATCCGATGGGCCGAAATTCATTAGCCAGCCGCCGCCGGCTCCTTCAGTTCCTCGCCGCCAGCCCCTTGCTCGGCGGCGCCGAGGCGTTCGCCCAGGACGTCCAGCGCCTGCCCGATCCGATGGTGTGGGGCCCGCGCACGCTCGACAAGCTGATCGGCAGCCCGCGCGAGGCGCTCGACGTGTTCGACTTCGAGCTGGTCGCGCACAAGACCGTGCCGCCGGCGCACTTCGCCTACATGGCGACCGGCGTCGACGACGAGGTGACGCTGCGGGCCAACCGCGAGGGCTTCCAGAAATTCCAGCTTCGGCCGCGCCGTTTGGTCGATGTCAGCACGCTCGACACGACGATGGAGCTGTTCGGCGAGACCTACCGCAGCCCGATCGTCGTCGCGCCGACCGGCTCGAACCGCGCCTTCCACGAGGATGGCGAGCTCGCGGTCGCGCGCGCCGCCAAGGTCGGCGACCATCTCGAGATGCTGTCGACGGTCGCCACGACCTCGATCGAGGACGCAATCGCCGCACGAGGTCGTCCGGTCTGGTTCCAGCTTTATCCGAGCAACAAATGGGAGATCGCCGAAGGCCTCGCCAAGCGCGCCGAGAAAGCCGGCGCCGGTACCATCGTCATCACCACAGACCACATCGCGCGCCAGAACTGGGAGACGCTGTTCCGCATCTGGCCGACCGATAAGCGCGACTGTTCGTCGTGCCATGGCACGGGCCTGCACCCGTTCCTGCAGCGCAAGCCGAACTTCGACGGCCTCGATGTCAGCGGCATCACCACCACCAACCACACCAATCGCACCTGGGCCCTCATCAAGCGCCTGCGCGACACGGTGAAGACGCGCCTGCGGGTAAAGGGCCTGATGACGGCCGAGGACGCGAAGCTGGCCGTCGAAGCCGGGCTCGACGGCATCGTCGTGTCGAACCATGGTGGGCGCGCCGAGGACAATGGCCGCTCGACCATCGACGCCCTGCCCGAGATCCTCGAAGCGGTCGGCGGCAAGGTACCGGTGCTGGTCGATTCGGGCTTCCGCCGCGGCACCGACATCGCCAAGGCGCTGGCGATGGGCGCCCACGCGGTATGCGTCGGGCGGCCGTATCTGTGAGGTCTCGGGGCGTTCGGTCAGCCGGGCGTCGAGCGCGTGCTCGATATCCTCCACAACGAGCTGCGCGCCGTCATGATGCAGATCGGCGCGCCATCATTGAAAGATCTGGTACCGGCGATGGTGCGCCGCGCTTGATGCCTAGGCGTTGCGCGCCGCCTCGAACAGGAACCAGGTGCGCTGCTCGGTCTCGTCGACCCAGTTCTCGATCAGGCTGGCGCTGGCGATGTCGTTATGCTCGTCGCACACCTCATGGAGCACGCGCATGTTCTTGGCGAGCTGCTTGTTGTCCTCGCGCAGCTCGGCCAGCATGTCCTGCGGGCTGACATAGTCGGCGTCGTTGTCGAGCACGCGCTGCAGCTTCTTGACCTGGCCGATCGAGTGCAGCGCCTTGCCGCCGAGCTTGCGGGCGCGCTCGGCGATCGGGTCGACCATGGCGTAGATCTGGTCCGACTGGTCGTCGAGCAGCAGGTGATAGTCGCGGAAGTGCGGCCCCGACACGTGCCAGTGGAAGTTCTTGGTCTTCATCCAGAGCGCCACCACGTCGGCCGCGAGGATGGCAAGGCCACCCGTGATGTCCTTGGTCGCGTTGGCGCCGAGATCGGTGGGCGTCGCGAGA
>DASXQC010000186.1:0-2106 GCA_036493235.1 Reyranella sp. | reverse complement strand
GCCTCACGAGGTGAACGAGTCGATACCGTGCGTCATTGGCGAAAGCCGGTTCGTGCCGCCCTTCACGGTCGTCGCGGAATATCCGGACGAGACGATCTATGACGATGCCTTCCAGTTCGCCCACACCGTACAAATGACGACGGTTCTCGCGGCGGCCGAATTGCTCGCCGCCGGAGAGTTGGGCTAACCGCGGGGCAGACATGAGAGCGTCTTCGTTGAGTTTCCGGGCAGCAGTGCTGTGCGCGCTCGCCGGCATGGCATGGGGCATCCACATGGCGATGTCGCAGGATCATTCGGCTTTTCCGGCGCATGCGCATCTCAACCTGCTGGGCTGGGTGTCGCTGTTCCTGTTCGGCCTCTACTACCGCCTGCATCCGGCGCTGGAGCACGACAAGCGGGCTCACACCCAGGTCTGGAGCTGGCTGGCCGGCACCGTCGTGATGGCGATCGGCGTCGCCATGATCCATACCGGCAACGCCTCCGGCGAGCCGCTGGCGGCCGGCGGCTCGATCATCGTGCTCGCTTCGATGCTGCTCTTCGCCTGGATGGTGTTCCGGGCCGAGCGGGCCGATTCTTCGGCGCGGCCTGCGGCGGCACCGGCGGAGTAGGCGCGCCGAGCTTTTCCAGGAGCTGGACCAGCAGGGACACCTGGCCCGGCGTGATCTTCTGGAGCGCGATCGGCGCGGGAAACCAGGCCGCTCGATCGACTTCAGGGAACGCCTGCTTCCTGCCCGAGCGCGGCGGCCATTCGATCTCGAAGCTGTTGCTTGTGATCGCCGAGGCATCGAGGTCGTGCTCGACCGCCCAGGCCTCGATTACCTTGCCACCGGAGATCGTCACCGGATCGAGGGCGATGAAGTCGCCGTCGATCGCCTGGCCGACCTCCTCCTGGAATTCGCGCAGCGCAGCCCGGAGCGGGTTCTCGTCGGGATCGATCTCGCCCTTGGGGATCGACCAGGCTCCGTCGTCCTTGTTCTTCCAGAATGGCCCGCCGGGATGGACGAGGAACAGCTCCGGCTCGTCGCGCCAGCGATAGGCGAGGATGCCGGCGCTGCGCCTTTTCATTCCACGACGTGGCGGATCTGGAAGCCGCCCAGCAGCTCGGCGCAGCGCTTGACCATCGTGCCGTTCGGACCGCCGCCGACCCGCACCACGGCGAGGGTCCCGTGCGTGTCGTCGTTGCGGACGATGACGTCGATGGCCACACCCCCGGCCTTGATCGGCGCCAGCGCGGTCTCGAAGGCGCAGCGCGCCGCGTCGAGGCGGAGCGCCGGCTTGAAGATCTTGCCGACGCCGGTCAGCGGCATCTGCGGGATCACCATGACCTGCACCGGCACGGCAGCGCGCTCGGGGATTTCCTTGCGGGCGAACTCGCGCAGCTCGTCGGCCGTTGCCTCGGCCCCCGGGCGGAGCTGCACGAAGGCCATCGGCAGCTCGCCGGCATAGGTGTCGGGCAGGCCGACCGCGGCGGCGGTCTCGACCGCGGGATGGCGCACCAGTGCCTCCTCGATCACGATCGGATCGATGTTGTGGCCGCCGCGGATGATCAGGTCCTTCGAGCGGCCGGTCAGCCAGAGATAGCCGTCCTTGTCGAGCCGGCCGAGATCGCCGCTATCGAGCCAGCCGTCGCTGAGCATCGCGCCCTTGTTGTGGCGCGGCTCGAGATAGCCCGGCGTGACCTGCGGGCCGCGCATCAGCACATGGCCGATCGTGCCGAGCGCGCAGTCGCCGCGGATCATGCCGTCGCCCGCGACGTCGGCCACACGCACCTCGGTGTAGGGCAGGCGCAGGCCGACCGAGCCCGGCCGGCGCTCGCCGTGCATCGGGTTCATGGTCGAATAGCAGTGCACCTCGGTCATGCCGTAGCCCTCGACCACCGGCACGCCGAGCTCGCCCTCGATGCGGCGGATCAACTCGACCGGCACGGTCGAGCCGCCCGAGATGAAGACCTTGAGCGACGACAGATCGTGGCCGTCGCGCGGCACGTTCATGACCGCGGCCAGGCTGGTTGGCACCGCGCCGCCGACGGTGACCTTGTTGCGCTCGATGATGCTCCAGAAGTCGCGCACCACGTTGGGATTGCGCGCACCGAGCGGCGTCGGCAGC
>DASXQC010000185.1:0-2896 GCA_036493235.1 Reyranella sp. | reverse complement strand
GCGCAAGCGCGATTTCCACGACTGGATGGTCGACGCCGAGATGATGAAGGCGGCGAGGAAGGACGCGCTTTTCATGCACTGCCTGCCGGCGCACCGCGGCGAGGAAGTCGCCGCCGAGGTGATCGACGGCAAGCAAAGCGTGGTCTGGGACGAGGCGGAGAACCGCCTGCACACCCAGAAGGCTCTGCTCGAATTTCTCCTGCTGGGCAAAAAACGGTGATGTTCGGTATCGCCGACTACTGGGCTTTCGTCATCGCAGTGGTCGTGTTCCTCGCCATCCCAGGCGTCGGCAACCTGGCGATCATCACCTCGACCGGCAAGGGCGGCATCGTCGGCGGCCTCGCGGCGACCCTGGGCGTGATCGTCGCCGACCAGATCCTGATGTGGCTCGCCGTCGCCGGCGTCGCGGCGGTGCTAACCGCCAACCCGGGGTTGTTCGGTCTGGTGCAGTACGCGGGCGCGCTCTACCTCGCCTGGATCGGTATCCGCATGATCCTCTCCAAGCCCGGCGACGCGCCGGTGCTGAACATGCAGCCGCACCACTTCTTCCGCCAGGCGATGCTGATCACCCTGCTCAACCCCAAGGCGATCGTGTTCTACATGGCGTTCTTCCCGCTGTTCGTCGACCCGGCGCGCCACCAGGGCTTCACCACCTTCGGCGTGATGGCCGCGACGATCGCGACGTTGACCTTCCTCTACTGCGTGACCGTCATCTCCATCACGCACTTCGCCGCCGACCGCATGCGCGCGAGCCCACGCATCGCCGTCTGGCTCAACCGCGTCGCCGGGACGATGCTGGTCGGCTTCGGACTTAAGTTAGCCCTCGGAAAATAGCGCTCGATCCGCCGTGCCCGTGAAGGCGATTTTCTGTGGCCAAATGTCCGCTTTCGACCCAAAGCGGACTTTTGTGTAATAGACGTTAGGCCGTAACACCTCAGCGGTAATGGCGCCGTCAACTCAAGGGGGACTGAGTGCAAGTTACAACCACATTCACCATCGAGGGATATCGAATAACTTCATACAAGGGAATGGTTCGCGGAATCATTGTGCGCGCACCAACAATTACCCAAGGCATTTTGGGCGGCCTTAAGTCGTTTATCGGCGGGCGAATTGGTGCGTACACGGAAATGTGCGAGCAAGCGCGTCAGCAGGCATACGACCTTATGCTGCAGCATGCAACGGAAGTGGGAGCTAACGCTGTAGTCGGCGTTCGCTACGAATCGTCGGATGTTGGCAGCGCACAGTCGTCCGCCACGGAGGTGCTTTGCTATGGTACGGCCGTAACCATCCAGGCCGGGTAGTTCGTTGCGTTGCCGCCTAACACGACGTTGACAGCATGTCCGCTCCTGCCCGAAGCGGACGCCCCAAATAATCTAGGCCCCTACTTCTTCCTCGATTTATCGCCGCCGAGCAGCGGCACGCCCTTGCCCTCGCCCAGTAGCCCGGCCTCACCGTAGATCCGCAGTTTGTCGCGCGTGTCGGCGATGTCGAGGTTGCGCATGGTGAGCTGGCCGATGCGGTCGGCGGGCGTGAAGTAGGCCTCGCCCTTCTCCATCGTCAGCCGCTCGGGCTTGTAGGTGAGGTTGGGGCTCTTCGTGTCGAGGATCGAGTAGTCGTTGCCGCGCCGCAGCTCGAGCGTCACTTCGCCGCTGATCGCCTTCGCCACCCAGCGCTGCGCCGTCTCGCGCAGCATCATTGCCTGCGGATCGAACCAGCGGCCCTGATAGAGGAGCCGTCCGAGCCGGCGGCCGTTCGAGCGGTACTGCTCGATGGTGTCCTCGTTGTGGATGCCGGTCACCAGCCGCTCGTAGGCGACGTGCAGCAGCGCCATGCCCGGCGCCTCGTAGATGCCGCGGCTCTTCGCCTCGATGATGCGGTTCTCGATCTGGTCGGACATGCCGAGGCCGTGGCGGCCGCCGACCGCATTCGCTTCTTCCATCAGTTTTACTGAATCGGAAAAGCGCTGGCCGTTCAACGCGACCGGCTGGCCCTCGGCGAATTCCACACTGACCGGCTCCGCCTTCACCTTCGCATCGTCGCGCCAGAAGGCGACGCCCATGATCGGCTCGACGATCGAGAGTCCCTTGTCGAGGAACTCGAGATCCTTCGCCTCGTGCGTGGCGCCGAGCAGATTCGAGTCGGTCGAGTAGGCCTTCTCCGCGCTCATCTTGTACTTGTGGCCGGCCGCGGCGAGGTAGTCCGACATCTCCTTGCGGCCGCCCAGCTCGTCGATGAATTTCTGGTCGAGCCAGGGCTTGTAGATGCGCAAGGCGGGATTCGCCAGCAGCCCGTAGCGGTAGAAGCGCTCGATGTCGTTGCCCTTGTAGGTGCTGCCGTCGCTCCAGATGCGCACGTCGTCCTCGCGCATGGCGACGACCAGCATCGTGCCGGTGACCGCGCGCCCGAGCGGCGTGGTATTGAAGTACGTCGCGCCGCCGGTGGAAATGTGGAAGGCGCCGCACTGGATGGCGGCGATGCCCTCGGCGGCGAGCTGCGGCCGGCACTCGACCAGCCGCGCCTTCTGCGCGCCATAGGCGAGCGCCTTCTTCGGGATCTCGGCGTAGTCGGGCTCGTCGGGCTGGCCGAGGTTCGCGGTGTAGGCGTACGGCACGGCGCCCTTCGCGCGCATCCAGTGCACGGCGGCGCTCGTGTCGAGCCCGCCCGAGAAGGCGATGCCGACTTTCTCTCCCTTCGGAAGCGTGCCGAGTATCGATGCCAAAGTGCTGTGCTCCGTCTGCTTCTCTCCTGAAGACGCGATGATACGTACAATGCCCGTCATGCGCATTCTGGCCGCCCTGCTCGCCGCCTTCGCTGTGGAATGCGCGGCAACGCCTTTCGCCGTCCAGGTCGGCGACACGCGCCTCGGCATCGACGCGCCGCCAGGCTTCGCCGACAC
>DASXQC010000184.1:0-3585 GCA_036493235.1 Reyranella sp. | reverse complement strand
GGCCTGGAACTATTACGACAAATTCGGAAGGCACACTCATGTGCGGGCAAAGGAAGCCTGCGAGCACGCATTGGTCATCAACCCTGGATATGCGCCCGCGCTGTTTATCATGGGATTGACGCTGGTCGACCAAGCCCGATTTGGCTGGGTCGCCGATGCGGCTGCTACTTACGAGACGGCACTCGCTTGCGCAGACCGCATCCTGCAGGCCGATCCGCAAAGTAGCGAAGCCTACGTAATCAGGGGCTACGTCTGGACCTTCCTGCGCCGCCATGACAAGGCGACCGAGGCCGGCGAGAAAGCGGTCGCCCTCAGCCCCAGCGCCTCGTCTGCCTACCATATGGCGGGGATGTTCCACGGCTACTCGGGCGACTTTCGCAAAGCCGCCGCGTACGAGGAGCAGGCTCAGCGATTGAGTCCACTCAGTATCAACCAGTCTATGGTTGACGAAGCGCGGGCGCGATTTCACCTCGGCGATTTCGCCGCTGCTCGTGACATCAGCCGGCGCGTCCTCAAGAGCCAGAGCCGATGGCTCACCGCACAGACAACCCTGATCGCTGCCCTTTGGAACCTCGGAAGCACGGAAGAGGCGCGCTCGGTTGGCAGCGACCTGCTCGCGGAGCATCCGAGATTCTCGGTCGGCCGCTGGGCGAGCGGGCTTCCCTACAGGCGCCAGGAAGATCTCGAGGCGATCGTCGGTCCGCTGAGATTGGTCGGACTACCGGAATAGGCGAGCCATCGGTGGCGATGTCTTGCGCCGGGTTGGCCGAGGGGTCTATCGCACGGCTACCGTCAGTTGGCGGCCGCCGGGCGACAGACCTTGCCGACGATGTAGGCGACGCCTTCCGGCCCAACCTGCGCGGTGTGCTGGCATCCCGCCGCGATCTCGCAGTGGTCGCCGGCGCGGAACGTCTCCGCCTTGTTGTCGCGGCAGATCGTGATCTCGCCGCTCAGCACCATGATGCGCGCATCGAAGTCGTGCGCGTGCAGGTCCTCGGCGAAGCAGGGCTTCTGGCCACCATGGACGACCTCGAACCCCTCGCGGCGCAGATCGCTCTCGAACGCCTCGCGGCTGAGCGACCCGGTGCGGCGGCGGCCCGACAGCAGGGCGACGCCTTCCGGCCCCACCTGCTCGACATGCATGCAGCCCTTCGGGACCTCGAAGCACTGCCCGGCCCGGAAGGTGACCGGGGCGTTGTCGCGGGTGATGGTGATCTCGCCGCCCAGGACGAACGCCCTGGCGTCGAAGTCGTGGCAGTGATTGCCTGAAACCAGGTTCGGCTTGAGGCTGCTGTTCACGACCCGATAGCCGTCGCTGCGCAGTCCTGCCTCGAATTGAGCTTGGTCCATCGCTTATCCCCCTTGCTTGGAGAACCCATGTGTGCGCTATGGAGGACATGCTGTCAACTTTAGAGGACGACGTTAGCCTGCGCACGGGTCGGGCCGTCAAGCAACAGCGCGAGGCGCTCGGCCTCAGCCTGCGGATGCTGGCCGCGCGCAGCGGCATCTCCTCCTCGATGATCTCCGACATCGAGCGCGGCGCGAAGTCGCCGACCGTCGTCACCGTGGTGCGGCTGGCCCAGGCGCTGGGGGTCGGCGCCGCGTCTCTCGTCGACGGCGGCACGGGCCCGGCGCCGCGCATCAGCGTTCTCCGCGGCGACGAGGGCGCCGGCGGCGAGCACCCCGCCCGGTGGAAAAGCCTGAAACCCGAGGCCGCCGGCAGCCGCATCGACATCGTGCGCTTCGAGATCCCGCCGGCCACCTCGCTGGGTCCGGCGGCGGCCCACGCGCCCGGCACGGTCGAGCACATGCACGTGGCCGCCGGCACCGTCCACGTCACCGTGGGCGACGAAACAGCCGACCTCGCCGCCGGCGACAGCTGCAGCTGCCGCACCGACGTCCCGCATGAGGTCGTGAACCCCGACCCGTCGGCCGAGGCGTTGGTCTACGTGATCGTCGAGCGGGGCTGATCGCGCGCGTTGGTGCAGCCGAAACGCCTGCCTTCGATCTCTCCGATGGCGCAAGCTGCCTCGGAGCTACATCTTCCCGCTGTCGGTGATCGGGCTGAGCCCTCAAGCCAGTATGGCAAACTGGTACGGAGCAAGGTCGAGCTGGACGAAGCGGGCGCCCGTGGATGCCGTTTGCACCTGCACCTGCCCGGGCTTTCCGTAAAGGAAGGTCATCTGGGACAAGTCGGGATGTAGCGTGGCGTCAACGACGATCCGATCGCTCCTCGCCGCCGCCGAAGTATTGTAGGCGACCAGGACCTCCTGACCGTACAACAGACGGGAAAAGGCGAGCGTATAGGTCGAGCCAAAGGGCAGGCCGAAGCTGAGACTCGCGTCGGCAATCTGCCGGTAGTACATGCGGCCAAAGCGCAAGGGCTCGCGCTGGCGCATGACGTCGGCGATCCTGGCGATCTCCTGATAGAGGCGACATCCGCGGTTCAGCAGGCTCTTTCCTCCCGGCGCCTTGTCGAACATGGCCTCCCGCATCTGGTTGTCACCGCCATTGCCGCTGAAACCCTGTTCGGTGCCGTAGTAGATGCAGGGGGTCCCGAGCGCGCACATCAGGTAGCCGATCGCGCCGATCACCTGGTCGTCGGTGGCGCCGTTGGCGAAGCGTCCATTGGGCTGCCAGAAGCCATCATGATTGTCGACGAAGGTCACGAGATAGCGCCCGATCTCACCGCGATTGAGGGCCCGCTGTCGCTGGGCCTCCAGCCGGTTGAACAGCGTTTGCGGCCCGGCACGGCCCATCAGCACTTCGCGCAGGGGCGCATTGTCCGGGTCGGCGAAAACGCCCTCGGCCAGCCGAAAATCCAGCACCGAGTCCAGTCCGAAGAACACGGTGTCGTCGCCATCCTGTCGCGACGTATTTTGCCCGATGTACCGGTTGTAGATGTCGTCGGACGGTGATGCGACCTCGCCGAACAGGAAGAAGGATCGTTTGCCGAGCGCGTAGGCATATTCCCGGATGTTCGAGCAGAACCGCGAGCACGCCAGTTCGCCCATGTGCTTGACGGCATCGACGCGGAATCCATCGATGTCGGCCTCGCGAATCCAGTAGCAGTGCGCCTTGATGAGCGTGCTGATGACGTCCGATCCGATGGCGTCATCGTCGTTTGCGTAGTCCTTCAGCCCGAACATGTCGCCGTGCTGGTTCTCGGGGTAGGAGTCGTAGTTCCCCATCTCGCCCCGCCGGTGATACCAATCCGCGTTGCGGAGCTCGAGCGGCACCGGGCGGTCGCCGCGCCTGAAGCCGCCGAAATCGAACCTTGTGTCGTTCGAGTAGAAGAACCGAAATCCGCCGGGATAGGACCAGTTGTCGCCGGAGTGATTGATCACCACGTCGAGGATGATCCGGATTGGAAAGGGGCGCCCGTTCTTCATGAACCCGTGCGCCGCCTCGACGAGCTCGACAAGGTCCTGCTTTGTCCCGAAATGCGGATCGATGCGGAGGTAGTTGCTGATGTCGTAGCCGTGATAGGCATCCGCATTGTTCTCGAACACCGGCGACAACCAGATGGCGGTGCAACCGAGGCCGGCGATGTAGTCGAGGTTCCTCGTCACCCCCTTGATGTTG
>DASXQC010000183.1:0-4746 GCA_036493235.1 Reyranella sp. | reverse complement strand
GCGTAGCGGCGCATCATGCGCTGGCTGTGGAAGCGGCTGCCGATGCGGGCGATGCACTGCTTCATCAGCCAGATCCAGCGCGGGCGGTCGTCGAACCACAGCGGCAGGACGGCGGTCTCGAGCTTGTCGTAGAGATCGCGCGCATGATCAGCCGCGGGACTGCCATCCTTTCCGATCGACCAGCCGGTGACGCCTTCCTCGCACGCCTCCGACCACCAGCCGTCGAGCACCGACAGGTTCGGCAGGCCGTTCAGCGCCGCCTTCATGCCGCTGGTGCCGGACGCCTCCATCGGCGGCACCGGCGTGTTCAGCCACACGTCGGCGCCGGAGACCAGGAACTTCGCGACGTTCATGTCGTAGGCCGGCAGGAAGGCAATCGGCACTGACTTGGCGAGCTCGCGGGCATGGGCGTGGATCAGTTTGATCACTGCCTTGCCATCGCGGTCGTTGGGATGGGCCTTGCCAGCCATCACGATCTGGAACGGATACTTCGATGCGATGGCGCGCAGCCGGTCGAGATCGGAGAATAGCAGGTCGGGCCGCTTGTAGCCGGTCATGCGCCGGGCAAAGGCGAGAATCGGCCGGTCGGCGCGCAAGGTGACGCCGGTGCGCTTGCGCGTCTCCTCGATCAGCGCGGCCTTGGCCTCCTCGTGCGCGGCCCAGACCTCGGCGTCGGGCAGGCGGTCGGCGCGGATCAGCATGTCGTGATCGTGCGCCCATTCCGGCGCGACCTGATGGAACAGCTCTCTGAACAGCGGATGGGCCCAGGTCGGCGTGTGCACGCCGTTGGTGATGGCGTGGATGCGGTAGCCCGGGAACATCTTGCGCGTCGTCTCGGCATGGCGCACCGCCACGCCGTTGACCCAGTCGCTGAGATTGAGCGCCAGCCGCGTCATGTTGAGCACGTCGGGGCCGGCGAGATAGCGCAGCTGGTCGATCTCGAAGAACTCGCCCAGCACCTGCTTCACCAGCTCGTAGGGGAAGCGGTCGTGGCCGGCCTCGACCGGCGTATGGGTCGTGAAGACGCAGCAGTCGCGCACCGGATCGAGGTCGTAAGACACCGGTCCTTCGGCCGGCCGCACCGTGTCGCGCGGATAGCGCCGCAGCAAGGCGAGCGGCAGCAGCGCGGCATGACCCTCGTTCAGGTGATAGGTCTCGATCTCGAAGCCCAGCGCGCGCAGCATGCGTTCGCCGCCGACGCCCAGGATCACCTCCTGCTTCAGTCGCATCGTCGCGTCGCCGCCATAGAGGCGGTCGGTAATCACCCGATCCTCCGGCTCGTTGGCCGAGAGATGGGTGTCGAGGAAGATGGTCGGCACCGCGCCGCCCAGCGACGAGGTGTGGATGTGCAGCCACGGCCGGATCCAGACCGGCCGGCCCTCGATGCGCACGGCGACGGCGGCGTCGAGCGGGATGGTGCGGCCTTCGAGGTCCCAAGGGTCTGCATGATCGGTCTGGATGCCGTCCGGCCCCAGCTCCTGGCGCAGGTAGCCCTGGCGGCTCGCCAGAGTGACGAACACGATGGGCAGCCTGAGGTCGGCGCAGGAGCGGTTGGTATCGCCCGCCAACACGCCCAGCCCGCCTGCATAAGTGTGGATCAGCGGATCGAGGGCGATCTCCATCGTCAGGTAGGCAATCCGGCTGTGAGCCAGGAATGGATCCAGAGGTGACATTGCGCTTGTCCTTCTTGGTCGCGGTTATAAGGGCAATAACGCCGGACCCCCGGGGACGAGTTGCGCGCCGCCGCTACAAAGGTGGCCGCTCCGGCTTGAAGCGCAGAGTCAAACGGGTGCCCTCGTCATTCTCTACTGCGAGAATGCCGCGAATCTGCTGCGCCAATCCGCGCACCATGCTGAGGCCCAGGCCCGTGCCGGCTGTTTGGGTCGTCCCCGACAGGCCAACGTCCAGGCCGATGCCATCGTCTGCGACCGACAGGATGGCGTCATTGCCCTCCGCTTGCAATCGCACAACGACCTTGCCGGGACGGTCGCCGGGAAAGGCGTACTTCGCCGCGTTGGTCACCAGCTCGCTCGCGATCAGGCCGAGCGGCACCGCCTGGTCGAGCGTGAGCTTCAACGGTGTCGCGAGGCATTGCAGGTCGATGCGCGGCGACAGCACGGCGCCGCGCAGGCCGTCGCAGATATCGGCGAGATAGGCCGCCATCTCGATGCCGTCGAAGCCCTCGTCGCGATCGAGGCGCCCGTGCAGCTCGGCCAGCCTATGGATGCGCTGGATCGCCGTCTCAAGATCGTCGCGCGACGACTGGTCCGCGAGCTGCGCCGCCTGCAGCCGCAGCATGGTCGTGATCATCTGCAGGTGATTGGTGACGCGATGATGGAGCTCGCGCAGCAGCAGCCGGTACTTCTCGTTGGCGACGTTGCGCTCTTCCTCGATCTGCTTGCGCGCCGTGACGTCGAGGCAGGCGCCGGTCATGTAGGAAGGACGGCCGTCGGCATCGCGGACGAGGCTGCTGCGATCGTAGATCCAGACGATGCGGTCGCCGACGACGGCGCGGAACTCGTACTCGATCTCGCTGCCGCTCTCGAGCAGCGCGCCCAGCAGCCGGCCGGCACGCTCGCGGTCGTCGGGATGGATGAGCTGGAGGAACTCGTTCGAGGTTTTGGGCGCCTGCGCGTGGGGCAGCCCGTAGACCGCACTCAACGCTTCGTCCCAGTCGACGCGATCGGCGGCCACGTCCCAGCGCCAGGTGCCGGCACGCGACGCCCTCAACGCGGCGACCAGCCGCTCTCGCTCCGAATGATCCTCAACCATCAGGGCAGTATCGCCTCGCCCTCGATCTCGATTTTGGCGTTGGGATCGATCAGCGCCGCGACCTGTACCAGCGTCATTGCCGGGAAGTGCCTGCCGAGCGTCTTGCCCCAGGCGGCGCCGATCGCCGGACCGGCTTCGTTGAACTCGGCGATGTCGGTGACGTAGGCGCGCAACGCCACCAGATGCGTCGGCTCGCCGCCGGCCGCCTTGAGCACGGTCACGAGGTTGGTGAGCGCAATCCGCCATTGCGTGCCGGCGTCGGTACCGGCTGGGATGTGCGCCTGGTCCGGTGCGCGGCCGATCTGGCCCGCGATGCGCACACTCCTGGTGCCGTTGGCGACCACCGCATGCGAGAAGCCGCGCGGGCGTTGCCAGCCCTCGGGCAGGATGGCCGTGTAGCCGATATCGGATGTCATAAATGCGTCTCCCGGTGAGATGACCCCCAGTGTAGGCTGCGGCATGCGTTTGATGCACCCCGATCCCGCCGCCGGCCTCCTGGGCCTGCGGGCGATGAAGACCATCGTCGCGGCGGCCGGTCCGATGGGTCCGTCGCAGCGGGCCGTCATGGAGGCGGCGAAGAAGGTGATCCTGCACCTCGATGCCGATATCGATGCGCTGCAGCCGATCACGCCGATCGAACTGGCCGCCGGCTTCCCGGTGCCGGAGCTGCGGCAGCAGTTCATCAACGGCGCGCTGGTGATCTCGCTGGCCGACGGCGTGCCGGCACCCGAGACGGTGGCCAAGGTCGCGGCCTTCGCCGAGGCACTGGGCGTCGACACGCCGGCGCTGACCGACCTGCGGCGGCTCGCCGAGCATCACATGCTGGTCTTCAAGATCGACTTCCTGCGCCGCAGCCAGATCGCCGGCATCATGAGGAATCAGCTCGAGCAGAAGGGCCCGCTCGGCCTGGTGAAAAGCGTGCTCACCATGCGCGGGCTGATGGAGGATCCGGCGCTCGCCGCGCGCTACCGCGCCTGGGAGAAGCTGCCGGCCGACACACTCGGCCACCAGCTGATCGCCTTCTACGACAAGAACGGCTTCAGCCTGCCGGGCGAGCGCAAGGGCTTCCCCGAGGCCGGGCTGTACCACGATCTCTGCCACCTGCTGGGCGATTATGGCACCGACCCGGAAGGGGAGGTCCAGGTCGCCGCCTTCTCGTCCGGCTTCATGCGCACGCGGCCGATCTACATCGTGCTGTTCGCGGTGATGATCTTCAGCGCCGGCGTGAACGTGCGGCCAAGCAACGAGGACTTCACCACAATAGGCGTGCTGGGCAAGCCAGGCATGGCCGAGCGTATGTTCGCCGCGATCGAGCGCGGCTCGCAGGTCAACGAGGACCTGTCGGACAAATGGGACTACTGGGCCTATGCCGACCTGCCGATCGACGAGGTGCGGCGGCGGCTGAACATCCTGCCGAAGGGGTGACCGAGGAGGAACGATGCGCTTCAACCGATTCATCGCCGTGCTGGCCATTGCCTGTGCGGCCGCAGTCTCTGCCCATGCCGAGACGGCGAAGGCGGTCCTCAAGGACAAGAGCGGCAAGGAGGTCGGCACCGTCGACCTGATCCAGACGCCGCATGGTGTGCTGCTCAAGCTGTCGGTGAAAGGCATTCCCGCCGGCGAGCACGCCTTCCACGTCCACGCCGTCGGCAAGTGCGAACCGCCTTTCACCAGCGCCGGCGGGCATTTCAACCCGGGCAACGCGAAGCACGGCATGGAGGCCACCGACGGACCCCATGCCGGCGACATGCCCAACCTGCATGTGCCGCCGAGCGGAGAACTAACCGTCGAGATCGCCAATCCCGCGATTTCGCTGGTGAAGGGCCAGCCCACGTCGGTGTTCGATGCCGACGGCTCGGCGCTGATCATTCATGCCGGCGCCGACGACTACAAGACCGACCCGACCGGCAATGCCGGCGACCGCATCGCCTGCGGCGTCATCGAGTAGGGGCCTCACCGCCCTGTGATGCATCC
>DASXQC010000182.1:0-2289 GCA_036493235.1 Reyranella sp. | reverse complement strand
ATGGACTATGACGAGCACGGGCAGACGACCATTACCGGCCAGGCCGCGCCGGGCGCCACCGTGCGCGCCTACCTCGACGACAAGCCGGTCGCCGAGGGCAAGGCCGGCACCGACGGCCACTGGCGGCTGACCCCAACAGATCCGATCGGCGAGGGCGACCACCGCTTGCGGGTCGACCGCCTGACGCCGGACGGCAAGCCGAGCGCGCGGCTGGAGCTGAGGTTCGAGCGCCAGAAGACCGAGCCGGGCGACAATCGCCGCCTTCATATCGTGCGTGGCGACAATCTCTGGAACATCGCCCGCGCGCACTATGGCGAGGGCTGGCGCTACACCACGATCTTCGACGCCAACAAGGGCGAAATTCGCGATCCGAACCTGATCTATCCCGGCCAGGTCTTCAGCCTCCCCAAGGTAAACTGATCCGATGCTCGCCAATTTCTTCGTGCCCATCCTGCAGGATGGCTGGCGCTTCATTGCGATCTTTGCCGGCGTGACGTTCCTCGCCGCGCTGACCGGCATCGCCTGGCTGTTCTGGCCGCTGTTCGTGCTGACGCTGTGGTCGATCTACTTCTTCCGCGATCCACCGCGCGGCGTGCCGCAGGAGGACCGGCTGCTGGTCGCGCCGGCCGACGGCCTGGTGCAGATGGTGGTCGATGCGGTGCCTCCGGCCGAGCTTGGCATGGGCGACCAGCGGCTGACGCGCGTGTCGATCTTCCTCAGCGTGTTCGACGTGCACATCAACCGCTCGCCCTGCGGGGGCACGGTCGACGTCGTGGCCTATCGGCCGGGCAAGTTCGTCAACGCCGCTGCCGACAAGGCGAGCGAGGACAATGAGCGCATGGCGATCGCGCTGAAGCGCAGCGACGGCGTGACGGTGGGCTTCGTGCAGATCGCCGGGTGGGTGGCGCGGCGAATCGTCTGCTACGTCAAGCCGGGCCAGCCCCTGGCGGCAGGCGAGCGCTTCGGCCATATCCGCTTCGGCAGCCGCACCGACCTCTATCTTCCGGTCGGCGCACGGCTGCTGGTGGCGCCGGGACAGCGCATGATCGGCGGCGAGACGGTGATCGCCGAGCTCGACGCCGCCGACGCAACCCCGCGCGCCGCGATCGAATTCTAGGGCAAGGAACATGGACAACGATTTTCACAGGCGCCGCGGACTGCGCGGCTTCTCGATCAATCGGTTGATCCCCAACGTGCTGACGCTGGCGGCGCTGTGCTCGGGCCTGACGGCGATCCGCTTTGGTCTGCAGGGCGAGTTCCGGTCGGCCGTGATCGCGATCATCGTCGCGGCGATCTTCGATTCGCTCGACGGCCGCGTCGCGCGGCGGCTGGGCGTTACCAGCCAGTTCGGCGCCGAACTCGATTCACTGTCGGACTTCCTGTGCTTCGGCGTGGCACCGGCGTTGGTGCTTTATCTCGCCTCGCTCAAGGGGGCGGGCCCCCTGGGCTGGGTCGTGACCCTGATGTTTCCGATCTGCTCGGCGTTGCGGCTGGCTCGCTTCAACACCGCCCTGCTGTCCGATGTCCCGCCGCCCGCCTGGACCGGCCAATATTTCACAGGCGTCCCGGCGCCGGCCGGTGCGCTGATCGCCCTGATCCCGCTGGTCGCGAGCTTCGAGGCCGAGGCTGCCTGGCCGCGCCATCCGATCGTGGTTGGCGTGGTGCTGGTGGTGGTCGGCGGCCTGATGGTGAGCCGCCTGCCGACTTTTTCCTTCAAGAAGGGCCGGATCCCGCGGCAATGGGTGCTGCCGGCCCTATTGATCGCTGGCCTGACCATGGGCGTGATCGCGAGTTCCCCCTGGATCGGCCTGTCGCTTCTGGGCCTGATCTATCTCGGCCTGATCCCGTTCAGCTGGCTGGCCTGGCGCCGCCAGGAGGCGCGGGACCGGCAGGAAGCCAGCGTGGTGGCGCTGCGGCCGGTGCCGGGCGACACGGGGCGGTAACGGCTTCGCTCAGGTATCGCGCGGTGACGTACGGCCATTGACCTGCGATTCGACATTAAGTACGTTCCTTAACCATAAGAAAAGAAACGGACTTGGTGGAGTACCCGTCATGCTTTCGCTTTTTCGTCGGCTGGCGCGCGATGTGGGTGGCGCCTCGGCAGTGGAGTGCACGCTGATCGTATCCCTGATCGCGGTTGCCGCGATCGCCTCGATGCGCAGCGTCGGCGCCAAGGTCAGCAGCGTCCTGGGGCTGACCTGACGACAGACATCGAGTGGAGAGGAAGACAAAGGGCGGCCCAGAAAGTGGGCCGCCCTTTGCATTTCGCCCCTATTAGAAGTGTATCAG
>DASXQC010000181.1:0-14015 GCA_036493235.1 Reyranella sp. | reverse complement strand
AGATTGACCAGGAAGCCCGGCGTGTCGCCGACGATCACCGGCACGCGGGTCTGGCGCTTGCCGAGCGCAGCCATCGCGTCGACCACCCATTGCGCGGTGTCGGCGGCGCGGATGACCTCGACCAGCTTCATCAGCGGGACGGGATTGAAGTAGTGCATGCCGCAGACGCGGTCGCGATGCTTCAGCGCGCTCGCGATCGACGCGATGCGGATCGACGAGGTGTTGGAGGCGAGGATGCAGTCGGACGCGACCACCGCCTCGAGCTCGCCGAACAGCTTGCGCTTGACGTCGAGGTTCTCGAACACCGCCTCGACCACGACCTGGCAGCCCTTGAGGTCGTCGAGCCTGTCGGCGACGCCGAGGTTGGCGTCGACCTTGGCGACATCGGCGTCGGTCAGGCGACCTTTCGCCACCAGGCCCTTCAGCGTCTCGAGGATACCGGCCTTCGCCTTGGCTGCACCACCTTGTGCGGCGTCGAACATAATCGCCTTGATGCCGCCCTGCGCGGTCACCTGCGCGATGCCACGGCCCATGGCGCCGGTGCCGACGACGCCCACCGTGAGATCGGGGCGGTTGATGTCCAGGCTCATGATGTATCCTCTGTTTTGCGCACCTTATGCCGCTGCCCCCTGCGCCAAGGAAGCCTTTTTCTTTCGGCACTGCTTACCCTAGAGTGCCCCGTTATCCGAATTCTTTGACCAGTTGCATGTGTTGTGTCGGTTGGGGGGAGTCGTGGCCGAGGAGCGCGTGAATCGACGGCTGGCCGCGATCCTCTGCGCCGACGTCGCGCAGTATTCGCGGCTGATGGGCAGCGACGAGGAAGGCACGCTCGCCGCCCTGATGGCGCACCGCCGCGAGCTGGTCGATCCGCTGATCGCCCAGCACCAGGGCCGCATCGTCAAGACCACCGGCGACGGCATGCTGATCGAGTTCGCCTCGGTGGTCGATGCCGTGCGCTGCGCCGTCGTGATCCAGAGCGGCATGGATGACCGCAACGCCGACGTCGACGAGGAGCGACGCATCCGGTTTCGCGTTGGCATCAATGTCGGCGACATCATCGTCGAGGGCGGCGACATCTTCGGCGACGGCGTGAACGTCGCGGCACGCCTCGAGACGCTGGCCCGGCCCGGCCACATCTGCGTCAGCGCCACGGTGCGCGAGCAGATCGGCGAGAAGCTGCCGATCTGCTTCGCCGACATGGGCGAGCACACGGTCAAGAACATCGCCCGACCGATCCACGTCTTTCGCATCGACACCGGCGTGGAGGCTGCGGTCGCGGCTCATCACGACGCGGCGCCCGCCGTGCGACCCTCGGTGCGCGCCTCGATCGCCGTCCTGCCCTTCCAGAACATGAGCGGCGATGCCGAGCAGGACTATTTCTGCGATGGCATGGTCGAGGACATCATCACCGGCCTGTCGCGCATCAAGTCGCTGTTCGTGATCGCGCGCAATTCGACCTTCATTTACAAGGGCCGCGCCGTCGACATAAAGCAGGTCGGCCGCGAGCTCGGGGTGCGCTACGTGCTGGAGGGCAGCGTGCGCAAGGGCGGCAACCGCGTGCGCATCACCGGACAGCTGATTGAGGTCGAAACCGGCACGCATGTCTGGGCCGACCGCTACGACCGGCCACTCGACGACGTGTTCGCCGTGCAGGACGAGATCGCCTTGAATGTGGTCGGCGCCATCGAGCCCACCCTGCGGCAGGCGGAGATCGACCGCGTGAAGCACGAGCGGCCCGACAGTCTCGGCGCCTACGATCTCGTGCTGCGGGCCTTGCCCGACGTCTATGTGGCAATGACGGACGAGGCGACGCGCGCGCTCGAGCTGCTCGACCGCGCGCTCGCGCTCGAGCCGGACTATGCGCTGGCGCACGCCTATGCCGCCTGGAGCCACGAGATCCGTTTCGTCCGCGGCGGCCAGAGTCCGGCCGAACGTGACGCGGCGCTTCACCATGCTCATGCGGCGATCGCCCATGGCCCGGACGACGCCATTGCGCTCTCGCTGGCGGCCTTCGTCCTCGCGATGGTCGCGCACGACATGGTGACGGCAGGCAAGGCCTTCGAGCAGGCCCTGTCGATCAGCCCGTCGTGCTTCTTTGCCTTGTGCTTCGGCTCGGCGGCATTCGGCTGGAAGGGCGAGGCCGAGCGCGCGATCGAATGGGGCGAGCGCGGACGACGCCTCAGTCCGTTCGATCGCCTGCTCTACGGGCCGGGCCACGGACTCGCGCTGGGCTATTTCATGCGAGGCGAGAGCGAGAAGGCCGCCGAAGCGGCGCGCCTCGCCGTCCAGGCCAAGCCGGAGTTTAGCCTGTCGCATGTCCTGCTGGCGGGAGCGCTGGCTCAGGCGGGGCGCCTCGACGCCGCGAAAGCCGCCGGCGCGCGAGCGCTCGCGCTGCAGCCCGGCTTCAGCGCGAGCGGCCTGTGCGCGGCAGTCGGCATTCCGCCCGCGCTCGCGACACCACTGTCGGCAGCGCTGCACGACGCCGGCCTGCCGGCCTAAGGGTAGACATCGGCCTGCGCGCCACACTGCACTATCGCGCGTTCAACCACCCAATACGGGGCAATGGCTCGCGCGAAACTCTCGGCGAAAACGGCTGAGGCCACCGGTCCATTGCCCAAGACGCCTCGATGCGGCGAGCCCTTATCCACAGGCTTTTGCTTATATGGACCGCGTGCATCCTGCGCGCGGTCCAATGACAGAGCGGTCTCTACCGTGCCGCGAAGCCGGCCGACTTAAGGCTGCCGGTGACTTCCTTGAGCGCCTCGGGATCGTCGATCGTGGCCGGCATCTTCCACGGCTGGCCGTCGGCGATCTTCTGCATGGTGCCGCGCAGGATCTTGCCCGAGCGGGTCTTGGGCAGCCGCGGCACGATCAGCGCCTGCTTGAAGAAGGCGACCGGGCCGATGCGGTCGCGCACCATTTGCACGACCTCGCTGATGATCTCGCCCTCGGGCCGGTCGACGCCCGACTTCAGCACCAGGAAGCCGAGCGGCACCTGGCCCTTCAACTCGTCGGCGATGCCGACGCAAGCGCATTCGGCGACCGCGTCGTGGCTCGCCAGGATCTCCTCGATCTGCCCGGTCGAGAGGCGGTGGCCGGCGACGTTGATCACATCGTCGACGCGCGTCATTACCGAGACGTAGCCGTCCTCGTCGATCACACCCGCATCGCCGGTCTTGTAGTAGCCCGGATAGTCGTCGAGGTAAGCCTCGCGGAAGCGCCGCTCGGCCTGCCACAGCGTCGGGAAGCTGCCCGGCGGCAGCGGCAGCTTGACCACCAGCGACCCGACTTCGCCCGCCTTCATCGGCTGGCTGTTGTCGTCCAGGACCTGCACGTCCCACCCCGGCGCCGGCACCGAGCACGAGCCCGGCTTGATCGGCATCGGGTCGAGCCCCTGGAAATTCCCGCAGATCGACCAGCCAGTCTCGGTTTGCCACCAATGATCTATAGGCGGTACCCTAAGATGGGTTTGAGCCCAAGTAATAGTAGGTGGATCGCCACGCTCGCCGGCCAAAAACAAGGTGCGGAAGCCCGAGAGGTTGTAGAGCCGCAGCAGCTTGCCGTCGGGGTCTTCCTTCTTGATGGCGCGGAAGGCGGTCGGGGCGGTGAACAGGGCGACGGCCTTGTGCTCGGAGATCACGCGCCAGAAGGCACCGGCGTCGGGCGTGCCGACCGGCTTTCCTTCGTAGACGATCGAGGTCGCGCCGTAGAGCAGCGGGCCATACACCGTGTAGCTGTGGCCGACCGCCCAGCCCACGTCGGAGGCGGTCCACCACACCTCGCCCGGCTCGATGCCGTAGAGGTTCTTCATCGACCAGTAGAGCGCCACGCAATAGCCGCCAGTGTCGTGCACCACGCCCTTCGGTTGCCCCGTCGTGCCGGACGTATAAAGAATGTAGAGCGGATGCGTCGCCTCGACGGGCACGCATGCGTGCGGCGCAGCCTTCGACACCGTCTCGCCCCAGTCGAGATCGCGGCCGGGCTTCATCTCGGCCACCGACTGCGGGCGCTGGAGCAGGATGACCTTCGGCACCTTGTACGACGCAATCTCGATCGCCTGATCCAACAATGGCTTGTAGTGGACGATGCGGCCCGGCTCGATGCCGCACGACGCGGCCAGCACCAGCTTGGGCTGGCTGTCGTCGATGCGGGTCGCGAGTTCGTTGGCCGCGAAGCCGCCGAACACCACCGAATGGATGGCGCCCAGCCGCGCGCAGGCCAGCATCGCCATCGCCGCCTCAGGGATCATCGGCATATAGACGATCACCCGGTCGCCCTTCTTGACGCCCTGCGCCGCGATCGCGCCGGCCAGCTGCGCCACGCGATCGCGCAGCTCGCGATAGGTGATGGTCTTCTTGGTGTCGGTGACCGGCGAATCGTAGATCAGCGCCGCCTGATCGGCGCGCGCGCCGTCGGCATGGCGATCGACCGCATTGTAGCAGGCATTGAGCTCGCCGCCAGTGAACCAGGCGTAGAACGGCTCACGCGAATCATCGAGCACCTTGTCCCAGCGCTTCGACCAGTCGAGCTTTGCCGCCTGCTCGCCCCAGAAACCGTCCGGATCGTTCAGCGAGCGCGCGTGTTCCGCGCGATACTTGTCGCCTGTCGCCATGACCATTCCTTCCTACTGACCGCCGTTGATCGGGATGCCGGAGGCTTTCACCACCGCGGCATTGTCGGCGATTTCCTGCTTCAGCTGCAGGTTATACGCATCCGGCTCGACCAGCGATGCCTCGGCGCCGAGCTGCGACATGCCGGCGCGCAGCTCCGCGCTGTCGATCGCCTTGACGGTCTCGGCATAAAGTTTCTGCACGATATCCTTCGGCGTGCCGGCCGGCGCGAACAGCCCGACCCAGAAATTGTAGTCCGAGTTGGGCACGCCCAACTCGAGCGTGGTCGGCAGGTCGGGCAGCGCGGCCGAGCGCTTGCTGCTGCCCATGCCCAGCGCCAGCAGCCGCTTCTCCCGGATCATCTGCACGCAGACGTTCACCGGACAGAAATAATAGTCGACGCGGCCCGCCAGCACTTCGGTCAGCGCTTCGGGCGTGCCCTTGAACGGCACGTGTACGGCATCGATCCCGGCGCCGATGCGGAAGCGCTCGGCGTTGAGCTGGTTGGCGGTGCCGACGCCCGCCGAGCCGTAGTTGAGCGTGCCCGGCTTGGCCTTGGCAGCCGCAATCAGCTTCTGCACCGAATCGATACCCTTGGCGGGCGAGATCACCAGCGCCTGCGGCAGCAGGCCGAGCGGCGTCACGCCCATCAGGTCGTGCTGCGTGTCGTAGGGTGTGTTGGGATAGGTGATCGGCGTCACGGTGTAGGACGCCGACTGCACCAGCAGCGTGTAGCCGTCCGGCTTGGCGCGCGCGACCGCGCCCATGCCGATGGTGCCGCCCGCGCCCGGCTTGTTGTCGACGATGAACGGCTGGCCGAGCTGTTCGCCGAGCTGCTTGGCGACCATACGCGCCATCGCGTCGGTCGCGCTGCCGGCGGTGAGCGGCACCACGATATGCACCGGCTTGTCGGGCCAGCTCTTGGCGTTCTGCGCGTCCGCACCCGTCGCCGCCAGCACGAGCGCGGTCGCCATCGTCATCGCTTTCATGGCCGGCATCATCGCGACTGCGATGGATGCCGTCATCCTTCTTTCGCTGGGGGCGCGCCACTCCGAGAATGTGAATTTATTCGGCGACGGCTAAAAAGTGGGCGTCGGCGTGAAAGTTTGATTCGTCGGGAAAGCTCCGCATGACCGATTCAGAATCTCAAGGGTGTGCGCTCGATTCGAGAATTACTTTGCAACTTAGAATCATCGAAAAGTTCACAGCCTCTCCATGGCGCGTCATGTCTTCCAGGATGGAAGAGCATGAGAAGACGCGCCACGGGAGTGGCGCGCCCCCAGCGAAAGACTCTACCGGACCTCGGCGGCGTGGAGGAACTTGAGCGGATCGATCGCCCGGCCGGTGGCGCCGATCACGCCGAGCGGCTGCTGCCGCGTCAGCACGTCCCCCACCCGCACGGTGATGCGCGAGAGATGGCATAGCGCGTGATCACGCCGAAGCTGTGGTCGACCTCGACCATGTTGCCGAACTCGCCGTTCCAGCCAGCCGAGATCACCGTGCCGGCACCGGGCGCATAGACGGTCGAATCGAAAGTCGCTCGCAGGTCGACGCCCTCGTGGCGTGCGCCCACGCCGTTGAAGGCATCGAACCGGAAGCCGAAGCCGCCAGACAGCACCGCCCGCGTGACCGGCATGACGACCGGCAGCTGCTGCAGGCCTCGCGCAGCGCCTTCAGCCGCTCGAATCGGCGTGCCACGCCTTCGAACCGGCAGGCGGTCTCGGCACCTGCCGCCTCGAAGCCCAGCCCGGGAATGTAGGGCTCGCGTCGCGCCTCGATCTCGTGCATCGTCGGACGGCCCAGCCGGGGATCGACGCCGGTGGCGGCGAAGATCTTCTCGATATCGCCGAGCGTGTGCCGCGCCTCGCTGTCGAGCTCGCGCAAGGCGACGTCGACCTCGTTCGCGAGATCGTCGCGCTCGGTCCTGGCGCGGTCGCGTTCCTGCTCGAGCTGCCGGCGATCGACGTTGGCCAGCTCGGCCGCCGAAGCGGCGCGCTCGACCGCGGCATCACGTTCGGCGACCAGACGGGACTGCTCGCTTATCGAGTCCGCGACGATGGCATCGCGCTCAGTGACCGAGCGACGGCCCGCTTCGATCAGTGACACGATTCGTTCATGCTCGGCCTGCGTGATCCGCTCCATCAGGACCCGCATCTTGCGGTGCAGCGCCGCGATTTCCCCGGCCTGTTCCTTGGCCTGCTCCTGGGCCTGCCGGTCATTGACGTTCTAGAGGATACCGCCCACGAGCAGACCGGCGACCAGCGCCGCCACGAATGCACTGCCGAGGGAGAAGGCCGCGAGCTGCCAGACCGGCGCGACCGCGATCGCGACAAGTCCTTGCGAACTGCGGACCAGTGCCAGCCGCTCGTTTAGCCACGTCACGCGCCGCTGCCCCCTTACACCGGCGCGCAAACGCTCAAGCTCCTCGAATCGGCCGGCCGTCGTGCCCAGGGCATGAAATGAAATTCCCAACTGCCCCATGCGGACGGTACGCATGAACGGGTAACGGCGCATTCGCTGTTTTGATGCGCGCGAAAACGTGAACGTCCGCCCTGGCCGTTCGATCACCTGCAATTGCTTTGCCCGGACCCGGCGCAACTCGCAGCATCGCGGGATCCAAGGGGAGGAAAAGACATGCATCGAACATTGCTGTTGGCTGGCCTGTGCGCTGCGGCCTTCATCGCCCAGCCGGTGCTCGCGGCACCGGATATGTCCCTGTCCCGCCTGGAGTGCGGCACGCCCGGCCCGCCGACGCCCGTAAACCAGCGCTTCTCGGACACCTATGCCTTTGGCGATTTGAAGGTGCAGCTCGTCTACAGCTGCTACCTCATCAAGCATGGCGACGAGTACCTGCTGTGGGATACCGGCCATGCCATGACCACGCCGAACGTGGCGCCCAAGGTGAGCCTGGTCGACCAGCTGGCGAAGGGGAATCTCAAGCCGGACCAGATCAAGTATGTCGCGATCAGCCACTACCACGGCGACCATGTCGGCCAGGTCGGGTCGTTCCCCAAGTCGACCCTGCTGATCGGCCAGGGCGACTGGGACGCGCTGACCAGTCCCACACCGCGCCCGGGCGCCGTTGCCGCGCCCTTCGGCCCCTGGATCAAGGGCGAAGCCAAGGTCGAGCCGGTGCCGCAGGACAAGGATGTGTTCGGCGACGGTAGCGTGATCATGCTCTACACGCCGGGCCACACGCCCGGCCATCACAGCCTGCTGGTCAAGCTGCCGCAAACGGGCGCCGTGATGATCACCGGCGATCTCACGCACTTTCACGAGAACTACGACACCAACGGCGTGCCGACCTTCAACTACGATCGCGCCCAAACGCTGGCCTCGCTCGACCGCTTCAAGAAGATAGCGGCCGGCACCAAGGCGACCGTCGTCATCCAGCATGACGCCCGCGACGTCGACAAGCTGCCGGCCTTCCCGGCATCGGCGAAGTAGCAGCGCGCCGACCGCACGTTAGCGATCGATGAAAAAGCCGCTGGCGATCCAGCGCCGGCGGCTGCCCTGCTCCGAAGCCCAGGAGCGCCGCACGTCCGCGGGCGATGCCTCGAGACGACACGCAACGGCATTGATTCCCTCGTCGACGCCGCCACCGTCGACCATCGCCTCCAGGAAGAGATAGTCGAGCTCGCTCAGCACGATTGTGCGGGTAACGTAGGCCGTCCGCACCAGCGCCGCGTAGCTCGCCTCGGCCGGCGGCAACTCGGCCGGCTGCTTCTGCCGGATGGCGTGATAGTACGCGGCGACCGGGAAGCGATAGGCGCCGATCGCGAAGGCGGGCTGGAGCCGCAGCCGGGCGTCGGGGGTCTCGGGCGTCGCGAAAGGCTTTCCCTCGTGCCCGGGTGCATCGAACATCACGAACATCTGCCGCTCGAAGCGGCCGAGATCGATCATGAAGTCGATCCAGGCCTCGCGTTCCTCCGGCGGCTGGTCGCGATCGGGGCGGCTCTCGTCGAGGAACGCCGGAAAGCGGCGGCCAAGATCGTAGAGCGTATGGCTCTCGGGCGGACGCTCGCGGATGTATTCGGCGACGAAGTCGTTGAACAGCGGCTCGCCGAGCGCATGGCAGAGCGCCGGGAACTGCTCGCGCATGCAGCTCGCGATGCGCAGGAAATAGCCGCGCTGGTAGATCGCCAGTCCCTCGGCGCCGCTCAGACCCGCAAACGAGGCGAGCTGCACGTCGACCGTCTCGCGCGAGGTGCGACGCGGAAAGACGAGCGCCTCATGCATCCAGCGCTGAACCGATGCGAGGTCCGCTGGTCCTGTGCTCATGAGGGCGCGCTCATGCGTCCTCCATCACGGCGCTGTCCATGACACGCGGCACGAGGAAGCCGACCGGATTGGAGACGCCCTCGGCGTCGATGCGCTCATGCGGGGTGACGCGCTCCGGATCGAAGCCGCCGTCCATGTAGCGCTCGGCCTTCAGCAGCTCGGCATGGCATTCGGCGAAGCCCGGGATATCGCCGTCCCACTCGAGCAGGGTCGACGCGCCGGCCGTGCGCGCCCAGGCGAGACGGAACAGCTCCCACACTTCGGCACGGACCGGCCGGTCGTGCGTATCGATGATGTGGCTGCCGTGCTGCTGGTGCCCCGCGAGGTGCATCTGCACGACGCGCTCGCAGGGAAAGGCCTCGAGATAGGCGACCGGATCGGCGCCGGTGTTGAAGCAGCTCACGAACACGTTGTTGACGTCGAGCAGCAGGCCGCAGCCGGTCGCGTCGGCAAGCCGGCGCAGGAACTCGGGCTCGTCCAGCGTCGACTGTACGAAGCGAACGTAGGTGCTGGGGTTCTCGAGGATCAGCGGCCGTTCGAGGACGTCCTGCACCTGGCGCACGCGACCGGTGACATGCGCCAGGCTCTCCTCGGTGAGCGGCATCGGCAACAGGTCGTGCGAGTTGAAGCCGCCAATGCCGGTCCAGCACAGATGATCGCTGATCCAGGCCGGCCGGATCTCGTCGGCAAGCCCCTTGAGGTGGGCGAGGTAGTCCCGGTTCAACGGATCGGTGCTGCCGATCGACAGCGAGACGCCGTGCAGCACCACCGGATAGCGCTCGGCGATCGCGCGGATCACCGCGCGCGGTCGGCCGCCCGAGTCCATGAAGTTCTCGGAGATCGCCTCGAACCAGTCGACCGCCGGCTGGTTGGACAGGATCTCCTCGAAATGCTGGTTGCGCAGACCGAGGCCGAGGCCGAGCCTCGGCAGGTCAGCGATCGCATTGCTAGCTGCAACCACCCGCGCCGCTCATCCCACTGGCGCCGCACGCCGTCATGTTGCCGCGCTCCTTGTTGTCGTCGCTGATCCACAGGTAGGTCGGGCCGGTGGTGACGAACGCGGCCGGCGGCGAGCCGAGCGCCGTGGGCAGCGGCTGGCTCTTGGGGATCTCGCCCTTCGCCTGCTTGGCGGCCAGTTCCTTCTGGATCCTGGGCCAGTTCTGCGCGAACACCGCGCGCGCCCGCACCCACACGCTCTTGCCCTGGTTGGGGCTGTTCGTGCTGAAGCGCTCGGCGTTGATCGGCGTGGCGCAGGAGCCGAGCGACTTGCAGTCGTTGGCGCCGGGATGGTTCAGCTCCTCGCCGGTGCCGTAGAGACCGCAGCCGCCCTGCCCGCGGCAGTGGTTCTGAACATGGCAGGTGTGGTCGACGGCGGTCGAGCAATAGCCTTGGCCGGCGCATGCGTTGGGCTGGCCGCCCGGCGGACCCGACGGGCCGAACCGGTCCGAGCCGGCGCAGCTGTTGAGGCCCATGCACGCGTGCAGCGGCATTCCCCAGGGTGACGGGATCGGATTGGCCGGGAAGGCCGGCACCGGAGCGGGATAGGGATAAGGCTTGGGCACGGGCTCACCCGGCTTCAGCGCCGCGGGTCCTCGCGGCTTCACGGCCTTCAGCATGGTCAGCTCCTTATTTCTGCACGCCGTGCCAGTACGGGCCGACATCGGGCAGCGTTCCGCCCTTGTACGTGCTGTCTGGCTGCGGAGTGGCGACGCAGACATAGTAGATGACGTTCGTCATCGCCGAGTAGAGCGACGACGTGGGGTCGAGGCCGGCACATACCGCATGCGCCGCGGCGATCGCCTTGGCGCCCAACGTCGTCAGCGCCTGGAACGAGTTCTCCCGCGCACCGAGGTCGATGTTCTCGAATACGGGCGCCATGAACTTGCCGTTGCCGAGCGAAATATCGCGGATGGTCCGGATGTACTTGTCGAGCACCCAGATCATCGAGCGATGTAGCGCCTCGTTGAAGAACAGCTTCTGCTTGTCCGGCGGCACGCGATAGATCGTCTCGGTCATGATCAGCATGTACTGGAAGCACGCGCTGCAGAACGCCGCGATCGGCTGGTACTGCGGGGGATAGCCCACGGTGGTCGGATTGTCGGGAAAGTCGATGACCAGCTGCGCTTTCAACAGCTCAGCATCGTGCATGGTCGGTGTCTGCGGTGGCGGCGGCGGTGGCTGCGCCGGCAGCTGCTCGGTCGTGCCCTTGTACTCCGCGTATTGTGCCTGCAGCGTCAGGAACTTCACGTAGTGCGATTTCTCGTCCTTCGACGGATCGTCATCGGGACCCGGGCCGACATCCGGCGTCGGATAGCCCTCGCCCTGGTCGCAGATCGTGTCGATCGCGATGGCCGCGTCGCGCTTCGAGCTGATGGTGACCAGCTCGGCCCGGCCGGCATGACTGTCCGCAGCATCTGGATAAACAGCCGCCGCCGACGCGGAAGGGGGGTTTGACCAGGAGGGTGGCGGCACCGGCGGGGCGGGCGTCCAGGAATCGAACTTGCCGGTCGGATAGACGGTGTCGACGTTGTTCGGCGAATAGTTGTACGGCTGGATCGCACTCTTCGCCGAGCCGTGCTGGAAGTCGGCGTCGGTGATGAACTTGGTTCTGATCAGGCAGCGTATGTACGAATAGAACTGTCCGATCGTCTGCCAGTCGCGATCCTGCGGCAGGGCATTCCACTGCTCGGGATACTCGATCAGCAGGAACTTCCAGAGCTGCTCGAAGCTGAGCCTGGCCTGCGGGATCAACACCTCGGTCCCGCCGTGCGGCCCCTTCGGTCCGGTGCGCTTGTGGTAGGGCAATGGGGTCGAATACTGCCTCGGCGCCTTGCCATAGAGCTGTGGTGCCACGCCCAGCGCGTACAGGATCTTGGACGAGAGCGACATATGGAGCATCTCTTCCACCGCCACGCTCATGATCACGCCGCCGGCCTTGTTGACGAACTGCTCGAGCGAACCGATGCCCTCGCCGGTCGTCGTGTTGCGCGCCAGCGAATAATAGGTGTTGAGATAGATCGGGATGGTCGCCAGCTCGATCTCGATCGCGGTCTGGAGATCGCGCTTCAGCAGGAAGAGCACCTCCTCGCGGCTGCTCGTGCTGTCGAGATGGGCGACGAACGCTTTCTCAGCCGGCGTGAGCGGCGTGATCGGATCCGGCTGCTGCATGAAACGCTCCCCGCCGATGCTTCCCCAAGCAGCCGAAGACTAGAGCGCAACAAAGACGGAATACAACCGAAAAGGGAGCCCCTTTCGAGGCGCTGTCGTCTTCCGATCATAACCGATCTGCAACGAAGTCGCCGATCAGTCCGACGGCGCTTGCGTCGAGCGGCAATCGGGAAAACACTTCGACAATTGAATGGATCGGCGCTGTGGCACGCGAACAACAGTGCGCAGTCTGGTAAAAGAAGGCGACCTCAAACTGGAGTGAGCTGGGCATGGCCAAGGGCAAAGGCAAGAAGCCAGGCAGCGGCGCCAAGAAGAAGGCGGCCAAGACGAAGAAGCCGACCGCCAAATCTGTGGCGAGCAAGCCTGTGGCGAGCAAGTCCGCGGCGAAGGCTAAGGCTAAGGCTAAGGTCAAGAAGGCAGCGACCAAGCCCCTGGCCGTTCCCGCCGGGCGCCGTCCGGTGAAGAACCGGCCGTCGCGCATGCCGAGCGCCCGCCCTGCCCCGCACAAGACGCCGGCGCTCAATCCCAACATCTACGAGCGCGACCTCGACAAGAACGCGGCCAACCACGCAACGCTGACGCCGATCCAGTTCCTCGAGCGCTCGGCCAGCGTCTATCCCAACAAGCTCGCGCTGGTGCACGGGCCGCGCCGCCAGACCTGGGGCGAGACCTACGAGCGTTGCAAGCAACTCGCCTCGGCGCTGGAGAAGGTCGGCATCGGGCTCGGCGACACGGTGGCGATCATGGCGCCGAACATCCCCGAGATGTACGAGGCGCATTTCGGCGTGCCGATGACCACCGGCGTGCTGAACTGCCTCAACACCCGGCTCGATGCGGCGATGATCGCTTTCATCCTCGATCACAGCGAGGTCAAGGTTTTCATCGTCGATCGCGAGTACCACAAGGTCGCCACCGAGGCGCTGGCGATCGCCAAAGTCCAGCCGCTGGTCGTCGATATCGCCGATCCGCAGCATCCCGAGGGCGTGCCGACCGGCGACACGACCTACGAGGAGTTCATCGCCACCGGCGACGACGACTATCGCTGGGACTACCCCGCCGACGAATGGAACGCGATCTCGCTCAACTACACTTCGGGCACCACCGGCAACCCGAAGGGCGTGGTGTTCCATCACCGCGGCGCCACGCTCGCCGCCTATGGCAACGCCACCCAGTGGCCGATCGGCCTGCACCCGATCTATCTCTGGACCTTGCCGATGTTCCACTGCAACGGCTGGTGCTTCCCGTGGACCTTGGCGCTGGTCGCCGGCACGTCGGTCTGCCTGCGCCGCGTCAGCGCGAAGACGATCTTCGACGCACTGGTCGACCACGACGTCACGCACATGTGTGGCGCACCGATCATCATGCAGTTCATCATCGGTGCCGGCCCCGAGGAGCGCCGCCCCCTGACGCGCAAAGTCGAATTCATGACGGCGGCCGCCCCGCCGCCCGCCGCCGTGCTCGAGGCGCTGGAGAAGGAGAACTTCCGCGTCACCCATGTCTACGGCCTGACCGAGGTCTACGGGCCGGCGACCGTCTGCGCCTGGCACGAGGACTGGGATGCGCTCGATCCGAGCGAGCGGGCACGGCTCAAGGCGCGTCAGGGCGTGCGCTACACCGCCGAGGAAGGCGTCACGGTGATGGACCCGACGACCATGCAGGAGGTCCCGCGTGACGGCAACACCATGGGCGAGGTGATGTTCCGCGGCAATCTCGTCATGAAGGGCTACCTGAAGAACCCCAAGGCGACACAGGAAGCCTTCGCCCACGGCTGGTTCCATTCCGGCGATCTCGGCGTGCTGCACGAAGACGGCTACATCGAGCTGCGCGACCGCTCCAAGGACATCATCATCTCGGGCGGCGAGAACATCTCGACCATCGAGGTCGAGGGCGTGATCATCAAGCATCCCGACGTCCTCAACGTCGCGGTGGTCGCCAAGCCCGACGAGAAATGGGGCG
>DASXQC010000180.1:0-1605 GCA_036493235.1 Reyranella sp. | reverse complement strand
TCGAATTTCTCGCGCACCAAGGTGATGAATTCGGACAGCTTGGAGGGCTGCATGGCGAGCTGGCGGTCGTCGCCCTGGCCGACCATCGCTTCGGCAAAGCTCTGCTCCCATTTTGCCGACAGCGCGATCAGCGGCAGGTAGCCGGCCGACGCGACGTATTGCGCGCAGATCTGGCGCGACAGCCGCATGCGTACATGCTCGGCCAGCAGCACCGGGTTGCGCGTGCCCGTAATGCCGTCGGCGATGCCTTCCAGGATGGTGGCGAGATCGCGGATCGAGACGCGCTCGGCCAACAGGATTTGCAGCACGCGCTGGATGCCCGAAATCGTGATCAGGCTCGGCACCATGTCCTTGACGATGTCGGCCTGCTCCTTGGGCAAGTCCTTGAGCAGCTTCGCCACCTCGCCGTAGGACAAGAGCTCGGCCATATTGCTCTTGAGCAGCTCGGTCAGGTGCGTCGACAGCACGGTGGCGGCGTCCACCACCGTGTAGCCCTTCATGGTGGCTTCTTCCTTGAGCGCGGAGTCGATCCAGGTCGCCGGCAGGCCGAAGGTCGGCTCGGTGGTGTGGGTGCCGGGTAGGTTCACCTGGCCGCCGGCCGGGTCCATGACCATGTGCTGGCCGGCCCACAGCTTGCCGGAGCCGGCTTCGACTTCCTTGATCTTGATGACGTAGCCGTTGGCGTCGAGCTGCACGTTGTCGAGGATGCGCACGGCCGGCATCACGAAGCCCATTTCGACCGCGAGCGAGCGGCGCAACGCCTTGATCTGCTCGGTCAGCCGGTCGGTGCCGTCCGGCGAATTGACCAGCGGCAGCAGCGCGTAGCCGAGCTCGAGCTTGAGGTCGTCCATCTTGAGCGAGGCGGAGATCGGCTCCTCGGCGGCTTCCTTTTTGGCCTCGACGTCGACTCTCTTGGCTTCTGTCGCGATCACCTGCTTGGCGCGCTTGTCGACGATGAAGGCAAGCGCCGAGGCGCCGCCGCCGAGCGCGAGGAACGGGATCATTGGAATGCCGGGCAATAGCGACATCACCAGCATCACCGCGCCCGACATGCCGAGCGCCTTGGGGTAGCCGGAGAGCTGGCCGAGCAGCGCCTTGTCGGCGGCGCCGGAGATACCGGCTTTCGACACCAGCAGGCCCGCGGCGGTCGAGACGATCAGCGCCGGCACCTGCGTGACCAGGCCGTCGCCGACGGTGAGGATGGTGTAGGAATGCGCGGCCTCGGCGAAGCTCAGGCCCTGCTGCGCGATGCCGATGATCATGCCGCCGATGACGTTGATGAACACCACCAGCAGGCCGGCGATGGCGTCGCCGCGCACGAATTTGGAGGCGCCGTCCATGGCGCCGAAGAATCCGCCTTCGTCCTCGAGCTGCTTGCGGCGCCGGCGCGCTTCCTTCTCGTCGATCAGACCGGCCGAAAGGTCGGCGTCGATCGCCATCTGCTTGCCGGGCATGGCGTCCAGGTGGAAGCGCGCGGCGACTTCGGCGATGCGGCCGGAGCCTTTGGTGATGACGACGAAATTGACGATCACCAGGATGGTGAACACGATGATGCCGATGACGAAATTGCCGCTCATCACGAAATTGCCGAAGGCCTGGATGACG
>DASXQC010000179.1:0-8078 GCA_036493235.1 Reyranella sp. | reverse complement strand
GACCACGCAGTCGGCCGCATCGAAGGAGAAGGCGAGCGCCACCAGCAGCAGCGGATTGCTGCCGGCGCCGGCCAGCCAGAGCTGCCACCACGGGCCGTCGTAGCCCGGCACCCATCGACAGACGGTGGCGCTGGCTGCCGCGGCCACGGCCATGATGATGGAAAAGCTTTCGATCGAGGCGGTGTTGATCAGTGCGCCGCCGACCGCGCCGATCAGCAGGGCGCTGACGACCTGGCCGAAGACGAAGGGAATGGCAGGGCGCATGGCTCAGATCGGCATCACGCCACGGCGCGGGCTCGCGGCGGCCAGGGTGTCGGCGCTGATCGGTGCGCCGAGGCTCTTCAGCTTCTCGCGCTGCTCGGCGATCGGCGTGCGCAGGACACCGTCCTCGAGGGCCGCCAGCCTGGCGAACGGCGGCGACGCCAGGGTTCGCGCCATCCAAGCCGCCGCGCGCGGCCACTTGGCGGCATCGATCTGGAAGCGCACCCAGCCGGCGTTGCGGAAGAAGCAGGCCGGCGCGATGTCAGCCAGTCCCAGTGCGCCGAAGCGGAAGCCGTCGGCCGGCGCTTCGGACTCGAGATAGTCCAGCACCGCCGGCATATCCTCGGCGAGATTCTTGTCGACCAGCGCGCGGTCACCCTTCTCGCCCCACACCGACGGACGGATGGCGATCTGGTTGAACAGCCGCCAGATGAAGACGTCGCCCATGCGCGTGTCGGCGAACTCCTCCAGCCAACGCGCCCGCGCCCGGTCGCGGATGTCGGCCGGGAACAGCGAGGGCGTCGGCTCGAGGTCTTCGAGGTACTGGCAGATCACCGAGGAATCGGTGAGCACGAGGTCGCCGTCGACCAGCACCGGGATGCGACGCAAGGGACTGAGCCTGGAGAACCGGTCATCGCCGAAGAACGGCACGAGGTGATCGACTTCGTAAGCGATGGCCTTGATCTCCAGGCACACCAGCACCTTGCGCACATAAGGCGACAGATAGCTGCCGATGATCAGCAGCGGCTTCATACGAGATTGATGCGACAGCCGCAGAGCTCGATCTGGCCCGGGCTGCTCGGGATGTGGGCCGGCGGATGGTGGCGCTTGTGCGCCCGCGCCAGCACGGCGTCGCGATCGACGGTCTTGATGTCGTAGGCCGAGACGCCGGGCCCGCGATCGTCCGCGATCGGCACGAACCGGATCTCGCCGTCATCGTCGAGCCGGATGATGTCCCCTTCGACCGGGCGGTTCAGGATCTTCGACCACAGCGCCGCCGACGCATCGGGGTCTTCCGCCTGGATCTCGACGCCGCCCAAGCCGTTGGTGATGTTGGACCGGGCGTGCGGCAGCCAGCCCGTCGAGGCCGGCGGCCACCACAGCTTCGCGTCGGTGCCCGCGGGCGCATCGGTCTGGTCGATCGAGAGCAATACGCCCGCCGTGTCGGACGGATGGAAGTGCGTGTACTTGTATTCGGCGGTGTCCTTCTTCTCGACCGCGCGGACGCCCAACGCCGTGATGCGCTCTCGTTCCCTCACAGCGTCGGGGACCTGGATGATCACCATGTAACCACCGTCGCCCTTGCGACGCTGGATGTAACGGCCGGCCGACGTGCCCTCCTGGGTCGGCGAGACGATCTCGAGGAAGTCGTGGCCGGTTGGGCAGACCACGTTGGCCAGCCCCCATTTGCCAACGCCGGGGTCTCGGTAGGCGATATCGATGCCCAAAGTCTCGCAGAGTTCCCTGGCGTTGCTTTCAAGGTCCTTGCACACAAAGACCAGCTGCCTGAGCTTCATCGTTTCCTCCAAATCCCCAGCTTTCCGTCCTATGGTAACGCGATGCGGACCGTGTGGACCATGGGCATCGTGGCAGCGGCCGCCCTTTCCTTCGCCTTTCCCGATTTCATCGTCTTCCGCTTCACCCAGTCGGCCATCTGGGCGCTGGCCCTGCTGGGCCTCGTCCTGCTGTGCGGCGTGAGCGGCCAGTTTTCGTTCGCACAAGCGGCCCTGTTCGGTATGGGAGCTTACTCAGCCGCACTCGTCGTCAATCATACGTCGCTACCGGTTTACGCCGCGCTGCTGACCGCGCCTCTGGTCGGCTACGCGGCAGGCTATGGCCTCGGCCGTGTCGCGGGCCGACACGATATCTGGACGCAGGCACTGATCGGCTATGCGCTGGCGGTCGCCTTCCCGCAGGTCCTGCGCTGGCCTCCGATTGCGCCCTGGACCGGCGGCGTGTCCGGCCTCTACCTCGACCTGCCGGACGCGCCGTTCAAGGGGCTTAGCGCCGACCGCTGGCTGTTCCTGCTGAGCCTCGCCCTGCTGGGCATCACGGCATGGCTGGTGGCCAACATCCTCGGTAGCCGCTCCGGCCGAGCCCTGACCGCGGCGCGCGATCAGGACCTCGCCGCGGCGGCGCAGGGCATCGACGTAGCCTCGGTGCGGGCCGTCGCCGCGGGCCTCGCGGGCGGCTGTCTCGCCCTGGCGGGCTGCTTGTCGGCGATGCAGTACGGCTATGTCGGCCCGACCGCCTACAACTTCGCCCTATCGGTCCAGATGCTGTTCGGCTTGGTGGTCGGCGGCATGAACTCGATCGCGGGCGCCGTCATCGGCGGCGTCATGCTCGAGTTCCTGCCCGGCGTGATCGCCGGCCTCGGCAAGGGCCTGTCGGCCTTGCTCTTTGCCGTGCTGATGATCGCCGCCATCGTGGCGATGCCCAATGGCATCGCCGGATTGGTGAGCCGCCGAAGGAGCCCTTGAAGGCTCAGTACCCCTTGAAGACGGGCGCGCGCTTCTCGACGAAGGCGCGGGCGGCTTCCTTGTGGTCCTCGGTCTCGCCGGTGCGGATCATGCGCGCGGCCTCGCTGTCGAGCGCCTCGGACAGCGTGCCCTCCTCCGCGACCTTCATGTTCTTTTTGACATGCCACCATGCCACGCGCGGGCCGGCGGCGAGCTTCTTCGCAAAGGCCATGGTCTCGCCGTCGAGCTTATCGTCCTCGATCACCCGGTTGGCGAGACCGAGCTTCTCGATCTGATCGGCGTTCAGGATTTCGGCCGTGAAGTAGAGTTCGCGCGCCTTGGCGGTGCCGACCAGCTTGTGCAGGAAATAGTGCGAGCCGAAGTCGCCTGAGAAGCCGACCTTGGCGAAGGCGGTCGTCATGCGCGCGCTCTTGCCCACGAACCGCATGTCCGCCGCGAGCGCGATCGACAGGCCTGCGCCGGCCGCAACGCCGTTCACCATGGCGATCGTCGGCTTGCCCATTTCGTGGAGCAGCTCGGAGACATGCATGCGGATGCGAATATCGTGGACCTTGTCCTCGTAGGTCTTCTCCTGGTCGCGGCCAGCTGCCATCGACTTCACGTCGCCGCCGGCACAGAACGCCTTCTCGCCGGCGCCCCGGACCACCACGCAGCCGATGTCTCGCGAGCCTGCCGCCTCTTCCAGCGACTCGGTGAAGGCCCCCATCATGTCCCGGGACAGCGCATTCATGGCGTCGGGCCGGTTGAAGGTGAGCTTCATCACGCCGTCTTCGACGGATTTCAGCAGGTCAGGCATGAGGGGTCCTCCGGAATTGCGGGATCGCAGGGCTGTTGCGGCCGAATGTTTCCCAATCCCGGAGGCCGCGCAACGCCTGTCTTTCCGGGCAAAGCCGCAGTTCGATATTGCGCCGTACCCACGTCCCCTGCGAACATTGCCAGGCTCAAAAGGACCCTTCATGCAGGCAGACGACCGCGCATCGGCCAGACTATCGGCCTATGTGCCGGCGTATATTCAGCGGCGTATTGCCGGGGCTACCGACCCGTTCGACAAGCCGAGATGCGCACCGCTCGACGCAGCGGTCCTGTTCGCGGACATCTCCGGCTTCACCGACCTGACGGCACGCTACGAACGGCAAGGCCGGTTGGGCATCGAGAACCTGACCGAGGTCCTGAACGACTACTTCGCGCGCACCATCGGCGAGGTGCTGGCCTGCGGCGGCGATATCGAATCGATCGCCGGCGACGGCCTGGCGGCGTTCTGGGAGGTCCGGCCTGACCGCGATCTCGCGCGCTGCGTCACGCTGGCAAATGAGTGCGGCCGCCGACTGCATACGGTGGCGCGCTCGATCCTGCCCGACGGCACGCCGCTGCGCCTGCGGGCAGCACTGGTCTGCGGCAACGCGCTCGCGATCGAGGTCGGCGGCACGGAGGACCGCCGGCACTTCCTGCTGTCGGGCGCTCCGCTGTTCGAGATCACCGAAACCCTGGGTCGCGCCAATCCCGGCGAGACCGCCCTGTCGCCCGCGGCCCAGGCGCTGCTCGCCCCCGATGCAGAAGCCGCGCTCGTCGAGCCGCCACCGCCGCGCCCCGTCTCGTCGGCCGAGCATCTTCCGGCCCTGATGCGTTTCGTGCCGCAGCAGGTAACGCGGCTGGCCCAGCCCGGGGGCGCGGAGTTGTTCGCCGAGTTCCGCCGCCTCTCCGCCTGCTTCATCCGACTGACCGGTCTGGTCTGCGATTCGCCACAGGACCTCGAGCGTGTTCAGCAGGCGATCGGCCTCGCCGACGCAGTCGTCAACCGTTACGGCGGCGGCGAGCAGCGCCTCACCATGAACGACAAGGGCGCGCTGCTGATGGTCGTGTTCGGCCTGCCCGGCTCGGCGCACGAGGACGATCCGGTACGCGCTGTGCTGGCGATGCGCGAGCTGCTGACGGCGCTCGACGACCTGTGGCTCGACTGCACCTGCGGCGTGGCGACCGGCATCGCCTTGTGCGGCCCGATCGGTGGCGAGGAGCGGCAGATCTACACGGTGATCGGCTCGTCGGTGAATCTCGCCGCGTCGCTCAGTGACATCCGCGGCCATCGCATCGTCTGCGACGCCGAGACTGCACGCGCCGCCGGCCATCGCATCGCCTTCGAGCCGCTGCCCGGCGCGGCCGGCAAGGGCCTGTCAGCCGACACGCGGCTCTACCGCCCGAGCACCCGCCGCGCGCGTGGCGGCGTGGCGCCCGACATCGTCGGCCGCCGCGGTGAGCTCACCGAGCTGTTGTCGCTCGTCGACCGCCGCATCACCGATGGCAGCGGCGCCCTGGTGCTGGTCGAGGGCGAAGCCGGCATCGGCAAGAGCACACTGCTGCGCGGCGTCACCAAGCAGGCCGTCGAGCAGGGTTTCCAGGTCCTGGGCGGCGCGGCCGATGCGTTCGAGCGCAGCACGCCGTTCCGCGCCTGGCGCGAGCCGTTCGCGGCGCTGCTCGGCCTCGAGGCCGGCGCCGACAGCGCCGCAGCCCTCCACGCTGTCGCCGCCTGGGCCGGCCACTTCCCCGACATCGCGCCGCTGGCCCCCCTGCTCGGCAACGTGCTGGCGGTATCGCTGCCCGACAGCGATCTCACCCGCCACATGGAAGGCGCGGTGCGCGCCGAGAACACACTGGCCGCCATGCAGCGCACGCTGGCAGAAGCCGCGGCGCGCAAGCCGACCCTGCTGATCCTCGACGACGTCCAATGGCTCGATCCCAGCTCGCTTGACCTGCTGGCGCGGCTCGACGTCAAATCGCTCGGCTTGGTGGTTGCCCTGGCCGCGCGCAGCGGCGGCGTCGAGGGCGACACCGGCGAATTCGAGGCCTTCGTCGCGCGCCCCGAGGTCCGCCACATCCGCATCCAGGGCATGACCGACGAGTCGATCGGCACGCTGATCGCCCGCCGCATCGGTGCGGCGTCGGTGCCGCCGGAAGTGGTCGACTTCGTGCGCGAGCGCGCCGCCGGCAATCCCTACTACTCCGAGGAGGTCGCCGCGATCCTGCTCGACGCCGGCCGGCTCACGGTGGCCGACGGGCAATGCACGGTCGCGGGCCCACTCGAGGATCTGTCGATGGACGGCTCGCTGGAGAGCGTGATCGCCAGCCGCGTCGACCTGCTGAAGCCGCCCGAGCAGTACACCGTGAAGGTCGCCAGCGTGCAGGGCCGGCGCGTCGCCTACGAGATGCTGTCGGGCGTGCGCCACCTCAATCCCGAGGAGCCGCCACTACCCGAGCAGATCGCCGAGCTCACTCGGCGCGAGATCCTGCTGCCGCTGGAGGACGACCCGACCTGGCAGTTCCTGTTCAAGCACCTGATCACGCAGCAGGCAATCTACAACCGGCTGCTGTTCGCCCAGCGCCGCGAGTTGCACCGCGCGGTCGCCGAGTGGATGGAAGAGCATCTCGCCCGCGAGGTCGACTCGCATCTGGCCGTGATCGGCATGCATTGGAGCCTGGCCGAACGGCACGACAAAGCGACGACCTATTTCGAGCGGGCGGGCGAGCGCTCGCTGCACGGTGGTGCCGCCCGCGAAACGATCGACCTGCTCGAACGGGCGCTCGCTTCGCTGGGCAAGGTCGCCGGTCCGCGCGATCCGCTACGCGAGGCGCGCATCCTGCGCCAGCTCGGCGACGCCCACAGCCGGCGCGGCGAGCTGCTCGAAGCCGCGCGGTGGCTGACCGAAGCGCTACGCCGGCTGGGTGAGCCGTGGCCGAAGACGAAGGCCAGTATGGCCCTCCGCCTGGTCATCGAGGCGCTACGCCAAGTGTGGCGGCGGACGCGACGCCTGCAGCCGACGGCCGGCTCTGAACGCGACACCGAGCGGGCGTACATTTACCACCACTTGACCTCGATCAACTATTTCCTCAACCGGCCGGCCCACATGATCCTCGCCACGAACTGCGCGGTGAATGCGGGCGAGCGCTCGACCGACAAGCTGCGCCTGACCGAGGCCTATATGGGCTTCGCCAACGTCACCGGCATCCTTGGCCTGCACGGCGTAGCGCAGAATTACTCGCGCCTCGCCCTGGCCTGCATGCCGGCCGGTCTGTCGGCGGCGCAACGCATCCTGCCCAACGAGTTGCGCGCGATCTATATCAGCTCGGTCGGCGAGCTCGCCGAGGCTGAGGCGCTGGTCACCAAGATGGCGGAGGCATCGAAGGAGATCGGCGACGAGCGGCACCTGCGCGAAGCGACGTCGCTGCTTGGTATCCTCACGCTGCTGAAGGGCGACGCCGAGCGGTCGCGCACGTACCGCGACGCCTTCTTCGACATGGCGATGCAGGCCAACGACACGCAGACCCAGTGCTGGGCCTGGATCGAGCGAGGCGAGCACGCGCTCTATCGCGGCGATGCCGAAGCGGCGATCGCAGGCTTCACCGCCGCTACCGCCCTGCTCGGCACCGTAAGCTCCACCGAGCGCGTCTGGATCGCGGGCCAGCTTGCCCAGGCGCAACTGATGAGCGGCGACAGCGCGGCAGCCCGCGAGACTGCGACCGCCGGTCTCGCCAGGCTCACCGCCGAGCCGCCGACCGGCTTCTATGTGATGGAGGGCTGCGCCGGCCTCGCCGACGTCTTCCTCGAGCTCGGCGACCGGCCGATGGCGGCCAAGGCGGTCAAGCGCCTGGGCGCCTTCGCCCGCTCCTTCCCGCTCGCCCGGCCGCGCCACCTGCTGGCCCAAGGACGGTTCCTGGCGATGATCGGCAGTCGGCCCGCGGCAGAGAAGCTCATGCAACGGGCGCTCGACGAGGCGCGCCGTCTCGCGCTGCCGCGCGACGTGGCCCTTGTGGAACGCCATCTCGGTCGGCTGGCCGGCAACGCCCGCCAAGCCGCATCAGCGTAGACACCTCCCCATATGAATGAGGAGGAGTTCTCGATCAGCAGCCGTCGGCGCTGATGATGTCGATCGGCACGCCGGACACGGCCTGCGCGGCCTGTAGACCGGACATCACCGCGCCCTCGACGCTGCCGATGTTGAAGCCGTTGTCCGTCCAGTCGCCAGCAAACACCAGGTTGGAGAGGCCGGTGTTCGCGGCGGCGATGCGATTGGCGATGCCTTCCGGCGTCGACAGCACATAGAGCTCGGTGGTGTCGACGTTGGCCCGCCAATACTGGGCCGAGAGCCGTTGCACCCCGGCCGTGCCCTCCGGCGCCGCCAGCACGGACCAGTCGAAGGCATTGCTGTTCATCGTGCCCGGCCAGATCGGCTGGGCGTTGTTCTCGACGAAGCCCTTCAGGCGGTCGAACACCAGCGCGTCCGCCTCCTTCTGGCTGGAGGGATCGGTCGCCGGCATCACGCCGCAGGAATAGGTGAGGAACTTGAC
>DASXQC010000178.1:0-10404 GCA_036493235.1 Reyranella sp. | reverse complement strand
TTGGGGAGGAAGCGGACGGAGAGGGACAGACCCACACACCGGCGTCAGAAACGCCCGTCACGTCGGCCAGTGTGTGGGGCGGGTTCGTTACTCGGCCATCGCTTCGCCCGAGCCGCCGAATTCCTTGGGGAAGTCCTTGAGCTTGGGCAGGCCGTCCTTCATGGGCAGCACGGTCTCAGCGTAGTTGACGTGCACGCCGGGCTTGAAGGCGAGGGTCGGCAGGGTGGCGGTGAATACGTCGACCAGGCCGAGCGGCGGATGGTTCGTCATCAGGTGGCCGCCGCAGCGCGAGCAGTAGGTGCGCTCGCTGAGCGGCGTCTTCCTGAACACCGTGACGTTTTCCTTGCCCGCGGTGACCTTCACCGCCTCGGGCTTCCACAGGCTGAAGGCGTTGATCGGGCCGCCCGACCACGACCGGCACGAGCGGCAGTGGCAGTAGCCCATCGCTTCCGGCTCACCCGACGCTTCGAGCGTGACGGCGCCGCAAAAGCACGTTCCGACATACATGACCAAAGTCTCCCTGAATGCGAGGCGAATCTAGGTCGGGCGGGCCGGGCCACACATCGGCAGGAGCTCCCCATTTTGCAGTAAGATATTCCCTATCTTGGATGGACTGCGAGATTGTGGATAAGTCGTCCCGCATCCCGCCAATTCGACAATCGTCCCAACGGGCATGTGGCGCGGGATCTGGGACGAATCGCCTGAAGTTCAAGCTGGCCAACGTTTCAGGCATCCCAATCCAGTGGGACGCCGGACGATTCTTCCACCTCTCCCGTAGAACGAGGGAGGAGGAAGAGCGCCCTACGCGACCAGCCGCTCGGCTTTGGCGATGCGGGCGGCCTCGCCGCGCGAGGCGGCGCCGAGCTTGGACAAGACCGACGAGACGTGGTGATCGACGGTCTTGGGCGAGACGTGCAGCTTGGCGCCGATGCCGCCGTTGGTCAGGCCGAGCGTCAGGCATTGCAGGATCTCGAGCTCCCGCGCCGTCAACCCGAACGGGTTGCTGCGCGTCGCAGCCCTTGGCCCGCGCGGCAGATGGCGGATACCCGCGCCGCGCAGGCGCTGGCGCAGCATGCCGGCCGCCGGCGCCGCGCCGAGCCGGGTGAAGATCTCGAGCGCCTCGATCTGCGCCGGTGGATCGCCGGCCGAGAGCGCACGCGCCTGCTCGTAGGGACAGTCCAGCCGCTGCCACTCGGCCGCCGCGCGTCGCCAATGGCCGCGGCTCTGCAGCAGGTACGGCGGCGCGAGCCACGACGGGGCGGCCATCGGCGAGCCGCCGACCCGGCACCAGTAGATCAGCTCGCCCGCGAACCAGGCATGGCGGCGCTTGAGGGCAAGGCCGCAGGCCGCGCCCGCCTCCGCGACCGCGCGGCCGCTGTCGCCTGCGAGCCACGCCGCCTCGGCGCGCGCCGCACGCACCGGGGCCAGCCGCTGCAGGGTGTCGGTACGGGTCGCGAGCGCCAGCACCTCGTCGAGCACCGGCCAGGCATCCTCGCCACGCCGCGCCTGCACGCGACCCAGCGCCGCCAGCGCGGTGATGCGACTGATCGCCGACACGTTGGGCCGCGCCAGCAGGTTCTCGGCGATCTCGGCCGCCTCGCACCACTGGCCCTGGTAGAGCCGCGTCACGGCGAGCCAGGCGGCCATGTAGTGGTTTGCCGAATCGAGGTCGCGCTCGCGTGTGTACGCCATGCCCTCGGCGAGATGCCGCTCGGCATCGTCGAGACGGAAGATCTCGCCGTAGGACACGCCGATGTTGGTGTGGCCGATGCCGACCAGCGCATCGAGCCCGGCCGCGCCTGCGAGCGCGATGCTGCGCTGGAGATGGCCGAGGCCGGTCTCGTCGCCGCTCACCAGCAGCGTCGTGCCGATCACGTTCTCGGCGGCGGCGACGATGGTCTTGTCGTCGAACGGCTCGGCCAGGACGATCGCCTTGCGCCCCAATGCGATCGCCGCGCCGCAGTCGCGGTCGAGCATCCTCATATGCGCCTGGATGCGATAGGCGTTGGCGAGCTGACGCGTCGGCGGCTCGGCTTCCAGCACGGCGATGGCGCCGCGGCAGGTCTCGTCGGCCGCGGCCGTGCGCCCGCTGCGCACCAGCGGCCAAGCGAGCTCGGCCAGGTTTTCGCCCTCCTTCACCCGGTCGCCGGCCTGGATCCGAAGGGCGATCGCCGTGCGGCGGGCGCGCTCGGCCTCGGCGAGATCGTCGACGATGGCGCATTCCTCGGCATAGGCCTCGTACAGCGCGGCCTCTTCCGGCGCCGAGCGTTCGACCGACTGGCGCAGCATGCGGGCATAGTGCGCCGCCGCCTCTCGATGGGCGCCGACGGCGGACGCAGCCTTCGCCGCGGCCGCGCCATACTCCAGCACCGCAGGCGCATCGCCCGCGCCCTCGGCATATTCGACCAACTGCGCGAGACGATCGGCGCGCCGGCCCGAGCCGCGCATCGCCGCCAGGGCGAGCCGGTTCAGCTCGCGTCGCCGCGCCGGGCAGAGATCGATCAGGACGGCGTCGCGCACCAGCTCGTGGCGAAAGACGATGCCGTCGCCGGTCTGCTCCAGCATGCCGACCCGCAGGCATTCGGCCAGCCCGTCGAGCGAGCCCAGCACCTGCTCGAGCAGGCGATGCTCGACGCGGTTGCCGATCACCGCTGCCGCGTTCAGCACCTTGCGGGCCGGCGGATCGAGCCGCTCGGCGCGCGCCAGCACCGCATCGCGCACGGTGCGCGGCAAGCCTGCGCCACTGCTCGACAGGACCTCGGTGACGAAGAACGGATTGCCCGCGGTCTGGCGATGCAGGCAGGCGACATCGACCGCGCTTCCGCCCGCCAGGCGCTGCACCGCGGCGAGCGACAGCGGCGGCAGCTCGATGCGCACCGCCGCCTTGGACGCGGCGAGGTCGCCCATCACCAGGCGCAAGGTCGTGCCCGCAGCCTCGTCCTCGCGATAGGTCAGCACCAGCAAGGTGCGCGTCTCGGCGATGCGTCGGCCGAGGAACTTGATCAGGTCGAGCGTCGCGTCGTCGGCCCAATGAATGTCCTCGATCACGACCAGGGTCGGCGCCTTCGCCCGCCGCAGCATGTCGAGCACGGCGGAGAACAGCGCCGCGCGCGGCACGCCGGTCTCGAGCGCGGTGAGGAGGTCGGCGCTGGTCTGGCGGGCAATGTCGTAGAGGGGCCCGAGCGGCGTCGGCGTAAACAGCGGATCGCAATGGCCCTTCAGGCTGCACACGCCGGCGGCGCGGTCGGCAATGAACTGATCGACGAAGGTGCTCTTGCCGATGCCGGCTTCGCCGCGCACCAAAGCAATACGCCCTCGCCCGGCGGTCGCCTCGGCCAACGCCTCGGCCAGCACGGCCATGTCATCGTCCCGTTCGAGCAGATCCACGAAACGCTCCCTACGCGGTAGCTGCGGGACCCGTGTGACTATGGGTGAAACATGGCTCCGCCAAGGAAAATGACGCAGTCGTCAAGCACAAATAATTGAAGTGGTTGCGTGTGTTTCGCGACAGACGGGTGGTCGATTCTCAGGTGTCTGCATCGCTGCGCTTTGGTGCGCAGCCCGGCCATCTTCTGGTTCCACTGCCGCTTGAACCCGATCGCCGCGCCGAGCAGCAGCAGCAGCAGCAGCAGATCTCATGGCCAAACAGGTACGCCGTCCAGCCCCGCGGTTTCTGGCAGACCGCAGATCAGGTTCGCATTCTGCACCGCCTGGCCGGCCGCTCCCTTGCCGAGATTGTCGACCACGCCCATCGCGATCACCAGGTTGCGCTCTGGATCGGCCGCATAGCTGACGAACGCGAGGTTCGAGCCGGTCGCCCATTTGGTCTGCGGCGGCTTGTCGGTCACGCGGACGAACGCCCGCCCGGCGTAGAAGCGCCGGGCCGCGTCCAGGCACTGGTCCGTAGTGGTGCGACCACGGCAGTAAATGGTGGCGAGCACGCCGCGGGTCATCGGCACCAGGTGTGGCGTGAACACCAGCCCGGCCGCGCTGCCGCCGCTCAGCCGCTCGATCGTCTCGGCCATCTCGGGCATGTGGGTGTGCTTGAGCAGACCGTAGGGCACCAGGTTCTCGTTGCTCTCGGCGTAGCCGAACTTGCTGTCGGCGCCGCCCCGGCCGGCACCGGAGATGCCGGTCTTGGCGTCGATCACGATGTTGCCGGGCTCGATCAGCTTGCTGGCCAGCAGCGGCGCCAGCGCGGTCAGCGTCGCCGCAGGGTAGCAGCCGGGGTTGGCAACGCGGCTCTGGCCCTCGATCTGGGCAGGCCAGACGTCGGCCAGGCCGTACGCCCAACCCTCGACGTAACGGTGGTCGCCGCCGATATCGACGATCTTCACGTCCTTCGGCACGCGCGCCAGCGCCTCGGCCGAGGCGCCCGTAGGCAGCGACGCGAACAGCACATCGAGCTTCGGCAGGGTCGCAGGGTCCCACCTCTCGATCACCAACCCGGCCAGCTTGGCCGGCACACCGGGGAAGCGGTCGACCAACCGGCTGCCGGCGCTGCCCTCGCCCGCGGCATAGACCAGCTCGAAAGACGGGTGGCTCGCGACCAAACGCATCGCCTCGCCGCCGCCAAAACCGCTGATCCCGACAATGCCGACACGAATGCTCATGGTGGTGTCCTACTGCTGGCGTGAGCGAACAAGTTTAGCGAAACCCACTCGACGGCCGAACGCCGCGGGCGGATAGGGCCACGACACCGGGGTATCGCTACCGCAACCGGTCAAAACCTCTTGTTCTACGTCGAGGGCGGAGCAGCGATCGGCTTGCTCATGTGGACCTGGATGCTGGTGCCGACCGGCTCCTCGCGATCGATGACGTAGCCGAGACTCTTGTAGAGCGCGATGTTCTCGACCATCCGGGCGTTGGTGTAGAGGCGCAGCATGCCGAGCGAGTCTTCGCGCGCGAGCACCTCGGCGTGGGCCAGCAGCCGGCGGCCGTGCCCGCGCTTCTGATGCGCGGGCGACACTGCGACATTGACGATCAGCAGGTGATCGGGATGCCGCTCGGTCTCGATCAGCGCAACCAGCACGCCGTCCTCGTGCAGCAGGTCGAAGCGGTGCTTCGTCAGCGCCTCGACATAATCGACCCGCATCGGCAGCGGCTCGCGGCCGGTCACCGCGACCCACTTGGTGTAGGCCTCGCGCGTCAGCGCGCGAACGGCAGCCGCGTCGGCGGCCACCGCCTGTCGCATCGTGGGCATCGGATCAGGCCGTGGTCAGCCCGGTGGTCTCGTCGACGCCGGTCTTGAGGTTGATGGTCTGCACCGCCGCGCCCGACGCGCCCTTGCCGAGATTGTCGAGCGAGGCAACGGCGAGGATCTGCTCCTCGGCCGGGTTGGCGTAGACCGCGAGCTCCATCGAGTTGGTGTCGATCAGCCGGTCGGCGCGGAGGAAGCGGTCGCGCTCCAGCCAGCTCTTGTCGGCGAACGGCCGGACCTTGACGAATTTTTCGCCGGCATAACGCTCCTCCAGCACGTGTTGCACGTCCTTGGCGTCGAGCGTTTTGGTGGTGATGTCGCGCGTGATCGGCACGATCACCAGCATGCCCTGGGCGTAATGGCCAACCGAGGGGACGAACATCGGCGCGTGCTGGAGGCCGGAATACTTCTTCATCTCCGGTACGTGCTTGTGGGTGAGCTCCATGCCGTAGAGGCCGAACGGCTCGACGCCCGGCTGCTCGTGCACGGCGATCAGTTCCTTGCCGCCGCCGGTGTAGCCCGACACGCCGAACACCGCCGGCGTCGCGTCGGCCCGCACGAGACCCGCATCGACCAGCGGCCGCAGGAGGCCGATCGCGCCGGTCGGGTAGCAGCCGGGGTTGGAGATGCGCGTGCTGTCGAGCAGCTTCTGCCGCTGGTCCTTGGCAAGCTCGGGGAAACCGTAGGTCCAGCCGTCGGCCACGCGGTGCGCGGTGCTGGCGTCGATCACCACGGTGTCGGAATCACCCAGCGCGGCGACCAGCTCCTTGGCGGCGGCGTCGGGCAGGCAGAGCACGGCGATGTCGGCGGCGCGGGCTATTTCGGCGCGCTTGGCGAGGTCCTTGCGGTCGGCTATCGGCAGCTCGAGCAGCTCGATGTCCGGGCGGTCCTTCAGCCGGTCGATGATCTGCAGCCCGGTGGTGCCGTGCTGGCCGTCGATGAAAATCTTCGTCTTGTTGCTGCTCATGGTCTTCTCTCTCGCAAGGTCAGGGCCTCAAGGGGCCGTCTGGAGAAGGAAGGAAGGTGGTGATGGAAGCCGCTCGATCCTCTCCAGCGGCTTCACGAACGACACGCTTTTTAGGCGTGTGCGTTCTCACGCCGCTTGTCGAAGCGGCGGCGTCGCGACCGGAAGGGAGCGTACGTCTTCATCGGGCGCGGATATTTCATCCGGCAGGCAGGATGTCAAGGGTTGGGCTTGGCGGAAGCCAGCTTCCACCGGCAGGTGTAGTTGGCGTTCTGAACCTCGAGCTCGCGGGTCCGCACGTTCCCGGTCACCCGAAACTCTCTACCATTGGCTTTCGTGTAGCTCCCGTTGACGGTGCCGTCCGGCGAGACCTTGCCGATGACCTTCCACCCGTCATCCTGAAGGACGGTGAGGATGTCGTCCGCAAGATCGAACCTCAGGGCGCCGCCGGCGCAACTGCCGGCTACGAGAACGGCGGTCGTGTTCCACGTCCCCGAGGTCCAGGCTTTTTTGATCGGCAGCGCTCCCGACCGCGCGAGCGCAAAGCGATAGGTGCAGGCCTTGGTGCTAGTATCGAGCTTGGCCGAAAAGCTCAGGCCTGTGGCGCCGATGCGGCCGTGTCGCCGCCTCGTTCTGACCGGTAACGCAGGCCACGACCAGAAGGCCCGGTCCTGCGACTCCCGCCAGGGACCGGAACGTCGTCATACCTTGGTGCAGGCGCCGGAGTCGTGGAACGTGGTGTCCGGCTTCTTGCTGTTGGGTCCACTGATTTCCATTGTGTTATCGGTGTTCCAGACGATGTTCATCGGCCGGTCGCCGCGCGGGTTGTTGGCGGTCATGGTCAACGGCTCCTGCTGCACGATTGTCGCCGGCGAATTGTTGTAGTTGGTGATGATGATCGAATGGTCCCCGCCGACGACGAACTGGAGCCTGTAGGTGTGCTTGTTGCCCGCCCGCAGTCCACATTCCCAGATGCCGGGGGCCGGCAAGGTACCCGAGGCCCGCGCCGCTGCGGGTCTCGGCACCGACGGAACCACGGCCGCCGCCGGCTGGGCGGTGGTTGGCGCCGAGGCCGGATGATCGGCCGCTGGCGGCGGAGCGGAGGACGGCGCCAGCGCGACCGCCTGCTGTTGGCCGGCCTCGATACCTTGGCCTCCGTTGAACGAGGCCGGCAGGCTGCCGACAGACTGGTCCGGCGCACCGGCAACCATCGTTATGTTGACCGGGCTCTGATACTTGTTGTCGGAGCCGTTCGATGAATCGACGGCGGCGCCAATCGCGGTCGAGATGCCGAGCGTGAACACGCCGCCGATCACATTGACGAATGCCGCGCCCGAAATGCCGGAATGATTGCGGAAGGCGACGGGCTGGTAGCCCTGCCTGACGCATACGATCCAGATATCGGCTTTGGTCTTCTCGACAAACGCGTCACCCGGCGTGCTCTCGACGGTAGCAATGCGAATGCCCTGCTCGCGATAGAGCCCGCAGTGCGCGCCGGGCGGATTGGTGGCCACCGAAATGTGCTGGGATCGGCCTTCGATCACGGAGGCACAGCCTGCGACAGCCATCGTCGCGGCGACAATAGTGAGCAGGCGGGCGCTGGCCGTCTCGAAAGCACTCTCATGCATAGAAATACTTCCCCGGACACAACGATAGCACGAGGGCGGCCCGTAGCGGTACTGGAGCGACAGGAGAGGGGCTAGGTCGAAGCATCAGTCCGCCAGCGAACGGATCCTTCGCAGGGTCTGCAGACCGGCCGGGGTTCGTGGGTGGCGAGCCAACCGGTCTCATACCTTGGTGCAGGCGCCGGAGTCGTGGAACGTGGAGTCCGGTTTCTTGCTGGACGGTCCGGTGATTTCCATCGTGTTGTCGGTGTTCCAGACGATGTTCATCGGCCGATTACCGCGCGGGTTGTTCGCGGTCATGGTCAACGGCTCCTGCTGCAAGATCGTGACTGTCGCGTTGGCATAGTTGGTCACGGCAATAGAGCGCTCCGCCGTCACGACGAACTGCAGCTTGTAGGTATTGTTGTTGCCGCCGCGCAGTCCGCATTCCCATAGGCCTGTGGCCGGTAGCGCACCGGGCGCTCGGGCCGGCGCCCGTGTCACAGCGGCAACCGGCTGGACGCTTCCCGCCGCCGGCGCCTTGGTCGCGATTGAGGCCGCCGCCGTTCGCGGCTCCGGCTTTGCGGCAGCTTGATCGGCCTGGCCAATCGGCGTCAGCTCGACCATCAGGGCCGTCTGATACCGATTGTTGGCACCGGTCGACAGGTCCACCAAAGCGGCGGCGGCGACGACACCGCCGATGATCCCCGGCCCGACGAGCGGTCCGAACTCCGTCTGCGCATTCATGACCGCGCGACCCTCTTCGTAACCTTCCTTCGTGCAGACCGCCGTGATCGGCCTTTTGCTGCGCTTGACGGTGATCGACCCGGGCGTCGTCATCTTTTGCAATGTCTCGCCATCGCGCGTGAAGACGCATTCGGCCCCGTCCGGCGTCGAGCCGACCTTGATCGACTGGCTGGTCCCCGTGCTTACCGTCGCGCAGCCCGCCACCGCGCCAACGATGCCGAGGACGCCGACCCACTGCCGCAGGCTTCTCATCGCGGTCCCCTTGGCGACCGCGACGGTGGCTTGGCTGCCCCCGACAGCAACGCTGCCTGCAGGCTCCGGTCTTCCATCACCTGCTTGACGGCACTTGCCAGCGCCTCTTCGAGAGATTCCTTGCTGCCGGCGTTCGCCGAGCCGAATGCCGCATGCGTCTTGCTGGTGCTTGCGTAGTAGTGCGAGTAGAGCGTCGGGCCAGCACCTGCGTCGCCGCGCACCCGTATCGAGAAGGCCACATCTGCCGAGGAAGAGAGTGTGTAGTCGATGTAGAAGTTCTGGAGCTCGATCGTGATAACGAGACCGCCCGCCGCTACGATGAAGCCTCGGGCCGTCAGTTCACGCTCGATCGCGCTCCGTACCAGCTCCTTCACGTCACCATCGGCAACTATTCTTCTTCTGTCAGCCGTGCCGACGCGATCCGTGAATTGCGTGCGTTTGTCCACGGCGACGACGTCCAGCCTGACTTTCTCGGCCCCGGGTATTGCGACAGAGGTGGTCGCCGGCACATAAGCAAGCGAGATCGGTTGCTGAGCACCGCAGGCTGCCAACGTGATCGCCGAGGCAAGCGCCATCGCCTCTCCCAGAACGGCTCGGATGATCATCTTCCCGGCGTCTCCCTTTGTTACGCTCTAGTAACCGCTGAAGGACGTATGCCTGTCGGCATTCACCAGCCTGTCGGAAGGGTCGAACAGGAACCGAATGCTGCGGCGTGTCGTCGACGTCTCGGTGCGGCCGGGCAGAAAGCCGGTGCTGTCGGTCTTGATGAATACGTATGTGAGCTGCCTCGAACCGTCCGTCTTCACGTAAGGATAGATCGCCTCGCCATTCGGACGCCCGAGCGTGCCGACAACCTCCGCGCGGGTCGCTTGTCCGGGCCGGAAAGACGCCGCCTTGCCCTCCTCGAAGTCGGTCCGCTCTCCGTCGAAGCCGCTTTCGAAGGTGTAGGAGACCAAGCGATCGTTCCAGAACGATAAGGTCAATTGCTTGGCGCTCGAACGCATCGGCCCAACGACGACCGCCGTCGTAGTCCGGGAATAGCGATAGACCAGGGTCTCGAACGTTCCGGCAACGGCTTGCGGACGACCGGAGTCGGCGGTTCCGGACGGCTGCGGCACGGCGTTCAGGCTGTGGTGCACGCTGCGCGACGTTGGCGGTCCCAGCAGGCTAGTCACACCAGCAACCGTCGTCTGCCCGAGGGCAAGGCTCGCTTGGTCGGGGCGCACGAAATCCTTCCCCGATGACATCGCGCAACCGCCAGCCAGCGTCGCCAGCCAAACGACCGCTGCTACCATCTTTGCAACACGAGCCATTGGCTCCCCCCGTACGCATGCTTGCACGATACAAACTTCGGTAGCAAGGCTGTTCGGGTTGCGCGCGCCACGTGATTGCACGAACGACCGAAAGCGGGCAGCCTTCGAACTCAGTGCAACTGCCCGAGGGCCCGATGACCCAGTCCGTCCATCCCGAAGGCCTGTCGATGCTCGAGAAGCGCAGGATCGAGGCCGAGATCCTGAAGGAGGTTTACGAGACGCTGAAAGCAAGCCACGGCGAGGAGGTCGCGAAGAAGACGGTCGCCGAGTCGGTGCGACGGTCTGCTATCGAACAAGCCAAGGCCTTTGCCGCCGCCGCGCCGG
>DASXQC010000177.1:0-8587 GCA_036493235.1 Reyranella sp. | reverse complement strand
CCTTTTTGTCTAATGGAGACGGGAGGCGGGCTTGGCGGATGAATTGACCGAAAGCGCGCTCCGCTACCATCGTCTCCCCCGACCGGGAAAGATCGAGGTCGTCCCGACCAAGCCGCTGGCCACCCAGCGGGATCTCTCGCTCGCCTATTCGCCCGGCGTCGCCGCGGCCTGCAACGAGATCGTGCGCGATCCCGCAACCGCGGCTGAGCTCACGGCCCGTGCCAATTTGGTCGGCGTGGTGACCAACGGCACCGCCGTGTTGGGCCTGGGCGCGATCGGCCCGCTCGCCGCCAAGCCGGTGATGGAGGGCAAGGGTGTCCTGTTCAAGAAGTTCGCCGGCATCGACGTGTTCGACATCGAGCTCAGCGAGCTCGACCAGGAGAAGCTGGTCGACGTCATCGTCGCCCTCGAGCCGACCTTCGGCGGCATCAACCTCGAGGACATCAAGGCGCCCGAGTGCTTCTACGTCGAGCAGAAGTGCCGCGAGCGCATGGCGATCCCGGTGTTCCACGACGACCAGCACGGCACGGCGATCATCGTCGGGGCGGCGATGCTCAACGGCCTGGCGCTGGTCGGCAAGGACATCGGCAAGGTGAAGCTGGTGGTCTCGGGTGCGGGTGCGGCGGCGCTGTCGTGCCTCGGCGTGCTGGAGAAGCTCGGCCTGCCGCGGGAGAACATGTGGGTCACCGACATCGCCGGCGTGGTCTGGAAGGGCCGCAACGAGCTGATGGACCCGTGGAAGGAGCGCTATGCGCGCGACACCGGGGCCCGCACGTTGGGCGAGGTGATAGAGGGCGCCGATGTCTTCCTCGGCCTCTCGGCGGCCAATGTCCTGAAACCCGAGATGGCCGCGAAGATGACCGCCAAGCCTCTGGTCTTCGCGCTTGCCAATCCCAATCCCGAGATCACGCCCGAGGCGCTGGCCGCGGTGCGCAGCGACGCCATCATGGCGACCGGCCGCAGCGACTATCCCAACCAGGTCAACAACGTCCTCTGCTTCCCCTACATCTTCCGCGGTGCGCTGGATGTCGGCGCGACGACGGTCAACGACGACATGAAGATCGCCTGCGTGAAGGCGCTGGCAGAGCTCGCGCGCAAGGAGCCGTCCGAAGTGGTGGCCCGCGCCTTCGGCGAGACGGTCGGCGGCTTCGGCCCCAACCAGATCATCCCCAAGCCGTTCGACCCGCGCCTGATCGTCGAGCTCGCTCCTGCGGTCGCCAAGGCGGCGATGGACTCGGGCGTGGCGACGCGGCCGATCGCCGACTTCGACGCCTACCGCCAGCAGCTCAGCCAGTTCGTCTTCAAGTCGGGCCTGGTGATGCGCCCGGTGCTCGAGCAGGCGCGCGCCAACCCCAAGCGTGTGATCTTCTCGGCCGGCGAGGACGACCGCGTGCTGCGCGCCACCCAGGTGATCCTCGACGAGCGGGTCGCCCTGCCGATCCTGATCGGCCGGCCGGACATCATCCGCCGCCGCGCCGAGCGGCTCGGCCTGCGGTTCAGGCCCGGCACCGACTGCGAGCTGATCGATCCCTCGAACGACCCGCGCTACGACAAGTACTGGGGCGCCTATCACGACTTGATGGAGCGGCGCGGCGTCACCGAGCCGACGGCGCGCAACCTGGTGCGCTCCAGCCCGACCCTGATCGCGGCGCTGGCACTCCATCTCGGCGATGCCGACGCCATGATCGCCGGCGCCTATGGCCGCTTCCGAACGCATTTCAACCACGTGCGCGACGTCGTCGGCCTGCGCCAGGGCAGCAAGCACATGGCGGCGCTCAGCATGTTGGTCATGCCGAGCCGCTCGCTGTTCATCGCCGATCCCTATGTGAACGAGGATCCCGACGCCGCGACGGTCGCCGAGATCACCCTGCTGGCGGCCGACGCGGTGCTGCGCTTCGGCATCCAGCCGCGGGTCGCACTGCTCTCGCATTCGCTGTTCGGCAGCTCGGACCATCCGTCGGCACGCAAGATGGCCGAGGCGGTGGCGATCCTGCACCAGCGCGCGCCTTCGCTCGAGGTCGACGGCGAGATGCACGGCGATGCCGCGCTCGATCCGGAAATCCGCCAGGGCGTGTTCCCGAACTCGAAGCTCAAGGGTGCCGCCAACCTGGTGATCTGCCCCAGCCTCGACTCGGCCAACATCGCCTTCAACCTGTTGAAGACGGCAGCCGACGGCCTGCATATCGGGCCGATGCTGCTCGGCACCGCGGCGCCAGCGCACGTGCTGACGCCGTCGGTCACCGCCCGTGGCATCCTGAACATGACGGCGCTTTCGGTCGTCGAGGCGCAGCGCCTGGCTGAGGCTCGCGGAGCCGAGGCGCGCGGATGAGCGTCGAGAGCGATGCGCTGGACGAGGTGACGCCGGAGCTGGTCCGGCGCATCGCGGAGGCGCTCGCGGAGAGTCGCAACGACGAGGTCAGGCGTCTCCTCGATGAGCTGAGTGCAGTCGGCCAGGCCGCCGTGCTCGAGCAGGTCTCCGAGCCCGAGCGCGACGCGCTGGTCGGGCTGCTCAAGCGCGACCTCGATCCAGAGGTGCTGACCGAGCTCGACGAGGACGTGCGCGACGACGTCCTCGAGCAGCTCGACAGCAAGGAGATCGCCGCGGCGGCTCGCAACCTCGAGACCGACGACGCGGCCAGCCTGCTCGAGGACCTGCCGGACGAGGAGCGCGAGGAGGTCCTGGCCGAGCTGACGGCCGAGGAGCGCGACGAGATCGAGAAGGCGCTCGCCTATCCCGAGGACAGCGCCGGCCGCATGATGCAGCGGTCGCTGGTGAAGGTGCCGCAGGCCTGGAGCGTCGGCCGGGTGATCGACTACTGCCGCGAGGCCGCTGAGCTGCCCGACGACGTCTACGACCTGTTCGTGGTCGACCGCAGCGGCCGTCTCAAGGGCTCGGTGCCGCTCGGCCGCCTGGTGCGCACCAAGCGGCCAGTGCCGATCACCGAGCTGGTCGATCCCGATATCCCGTCCGTCCTCGCCACCGCCGACAAGGAGCACGTGGCGCACGTGTTCCGCGACCAGAACCTGGTGTCCTGCCCGGTGGTCGACGACAAGCGCCGCCTGCTTGGCGTGATCATGGTCGACGACGTGGTTGACGTGATCGACGAGGAGGCCGAGGAGGACCTGCTCAAGATGGGCGGCGTCGGCCACGACGACATGCACGCCAACACCATCCGCACGGTGCAGCTGCGCGGGCTGTGGCTGGCGGTGAACCTCTTCACCGCGGTGATCGCCTCGCTGGTGATCGGCCAGTTCGAGGGCGCGATCGAGAAGATCGTGGCGCTCGCGGTGCTCATGCCGATCGTCGCCTCGATGGGTGGCAATGCCGGCACGCAGACCGTCACGGTGGCGGTGCGGGCGCTGGCGATGGGCGAGCTCACCGCCGCCAACGCCTTGCGCTTCATCGGCAAGGAGATCGCGGTCGGCGGGCTGAACGGCTTCATCTTCGCCATCCTCATGGGCGCGGCCGTCGTGGCCTGGTACCACGACTGGCGGCTCGGCGCGGTGATCGGCGCGGCGATGATCTGCAACCTGCTCGCCGCCGCGCTGGCCGGCACCCTGATCCCGCTCGGCCTCGAGAAGCTCGGCGTCGACCCCGCCGTTTCCTCGACGGTGTTCCTGACCACCGTGACCGACGTCATCGGCTTCCTGGCCTTCCTCGGCCTGGCGACGATCTTTCTGCTCTAGACTCCCCGCACGCCTTCCCCGTCACCGTCGCGCGTATCGGATCAGCCTCTGTGGTCGATGCCTGGCGCATCCCACACCTTGCCGTTGGTGTCGACATAGGCGCGGCGGGCACCGGCGGTGAGTTCCCACAAGGGATAGAAGGGTGAACGAGTCGCTCGAGACGGCATCCACACGCGGCGGGCCTGCGCGTCGCCGGGAAAAGAAGCCGATCGGATCGCCTCATCGCGGTCAGGCAGCCGATGGCGGTCGATCCGATCCAGGCTGGCCGAGGACATCGCTTCGCCCGTCAGCGCATTCACCACGACCACTGCGCCGGCACCGTTATCGGTGGCCAAGGTGACAAGGAAATAGGGCGCGCCTCCGTCCAGTCGCTCCACCAGATCGGCTGTCAGGACGGCGGCCCCGGCCACGGAGGCATGTGCACTCGCCCTGGCGGCAGCCTCGGACGGCGTGATCAAGGCGTTCTCTGCTCCTGTCGCTAGATACCTCGCTCCAGATAGTGCAGGGCGGTGAATATAGCACCGTCGCTACGAACATATATGCGCTCTCCGCCGACGGTAAACATGTGAAACGGATAGAGAGGCGACAACGACTCCCGGCACGGCCTCCAGACCAGGGTGGGATAGTGGCAGACGGCCTCCTTGCGCACCCGGATGCGGCCTTTGCGCTCGGGCAGTTCCACGACCCTGTTGGCCAGCGAGCTCGCCACGTCCGCGCGATTGCCGATCGCGAACACGCTGCCTTGGTGGCTTCCGTTGACCGCAGATTGCAGGTACAGCCCGTTCTTGGCGTCAACGACCACGGCCAGCGGAGCGCTCTCGGCCGCTCGCGCCGGGACGATGTAGTAGAAGGTGTCGGGCAGATCGAGGCGCTGCACGAGCACCGGTTCGCCGAAGGTCGACCTCTGAAGGATACGGTCGTAGCTCTCGCGCGATGCGAGACCGTAGGCTCTCAGCCCTTCCTGCGCCCGCCGCGTCGCATGCTCGGCGGCCAGCAGTTGGCCTGTGTAGGGCAGTGCCTCCAACAGCGGTCGCGACGGAACTCCGCGCTCGCATGGCGGCGGAGCCGGATCGGCGACGGCCACGAACTTGCCGTTCCAATGGCCGCCGGGAATGCCGGTCATGTACGTGCTCTGCCACATCGAGTAGCTGATGTTCTCGTTGACCACGCCGCGGGTGCCGCCCGTGCCGCACCCGTCGGTGCTGTCGGTGTGGGGTGGTGGTGGCGCCAACGTCGAGTTGCTGGCACTGGGCACCGGTGGCCACGGATTGTTGACGTCGAACGAGCTGATCGTATAGCCCACGTCGTTGACATTCGATGGCGCGGCACTGGCAGTGTAGCCGCGTACGACGATCCAATGATTGGATCCGTACACCATGGCGATCGGGGCGGCCTGGTAGTGATGGATCGTCCAGACGATCTTGCGCGAGATCGCATCTTCGGTGTCGAGGGCGAACAGGACGAAATCGTAGGAACCGTAGTGAGGCGGACCCGCAGGCGCCGGCGGCTCCAAATTGTGCATGGTCCACTGCAACCCGTCCGGGGCGGTGTACCAACCCGACTCCGTCGTGCTGTGGCTGTGATTGTCATTGTACAGCTGGTCCTGATCGAGCAAGCCCGTGCCCAACGAATGGAGGACCATTTGCGCGCAAGCCGCACCGCAATAGTAGTCCGTGTCCTGCTGGTGATAGGGGACTGACAGATTCTCCGTGATCGGCATGGCGACCTCCTGAATGGCGGGCGGAAGGCTTCGATCGAAGCCGGCTAGACCTGCTGCACCGAGAGTTGCTTCTCTCATTCAAGCCGTGACGCACGACAACCGTAGACGAGAGTCGAATTGGCGACTGTGGGATTGCTCACACGACGGCCGGATACTGCCGCGCCGCCGGTGCTGCGCTGCGAGGCATGACGCGCTATCGTCCAACGAACATGAGAGACAAGCCATGATCCCCAATGCGATGCCGCCCTTCGACTTCGGCCTCGGCGAGACCGCCGACACTCTGCGCGACCAGGTCCAGCGCTTCGCGTCCGACCAGGTGGCGCCGATCGCGGCGGAACTCGACAAGACCGACCGCTTCCCGCGCGAGCTGTGGCCAAAGATGGGCGATCTCGGCCTGCACGGCATCACCGTCGAGGAGGAGTATGGCGGCTCGGGCCTCGGCTATCTCGAGCACGTCATCGCCGTCGAGGAGCTGTCGCGCGCTTCGGCCGCAGTGGGCCTCTCCTACGGTGCGCACTCCAATCTCTGCGTCAACCAGATCCGCCGCAACGGCAGCGACGACCAGAAGAAGCGCTTCCTGCCCAAGCTGATCTCCGGCGAGCATGTCGGCAGCCTGGCGATGAGCGAATCCGGCGCAGGCTCGGACGTGGTGTCGATGAAGCTGCGGGCCGACAAGAAGGGCGACCGCTACGTGCTGAACGGCACGAAGATGTGGATCACCAATAGCCCCGACGCGCAGGTGATCGTGGTCTATGCCAAGACCGATCCCGCCGCCGGCTCGCGTGGCATCACCGCCTTCATCGTCCCGACCGACGCCAAGGGGTTCAAGGTCGCGCAGAAGCTCGACAAGATGGGCATGCGCGGCTCCTCGACCGGCGAGCTGGTGTTCGAGGATTGCGAGATCCCCGAGGAGAACGTGCTGGGTGCGGTCGGCAAGGGCGTCAACGTGCTGATGAGCGGGCTCGACTACGAGCGCGCGGTGCTGGCGGCCGGGCCGATCGGCATCATGCAGTCGGCGATGGACATCGTCGTGCCTTACGTCCACGAGCGCAAGCAATTCGGCCAGGCGATCGGTGAGTTCCAGCTGGTGCAGGGCAAGCTCGCCGACATGTACACGACCATGAACGCCTGCAAGGCCTATGTGTACGCGGTCGCCAAGGCCTGCGACCGCGGCCAGACCACGCGCAAGGATTCGGCCGGCGCGATCCTCTACGCCGCCGAGAAGGCGACCCTGGTGGCGCTCGACGCGATCCAGCTGCTGGGCGGCAACGGCTACATCAACGACTACCCCACGGGGCGCCTGCTGCGCGACGCCAAGCTCTACGAGATCGGCGCCGGTACCAGCGAAATCCGCCGCATGCTGATCGGCCGCGAGCTGTTCGCGGAGACGGCTTAGGAGGCACCGGGAGCGAACCAAATCGATGATCGCCGTCTCTGGCCCGAAGCTATCCACCGCCGAGCTCAACAACCTCATGCGGGCGCTCGAGATCGACGTCGTGGCGTTGACCGAGATCCTCGTTCCGCGCGGCCACCGGGTCGAGATGGGAATGATCGATGCGCCTGCGATCCACTACAACCTCAAGGGTTCCGGACGGATATCGATCGATCGCGGCCCGAACATGCAGTTGATGCCGCACCTGCTCATCATCGTTCCCCCGAATACGCCCTTTTCGATCGAAGTCGACGGCGGCGACGGTGCTACCCGCCTGATCAACCGCGATTGTTGGAAGCGCGACGAAGAAGGCCTCTTGCGCGTCGCTGTTCCGAACGAAAAGCCCGAGGTCGTGCAAATTTGCGGCTTCTTCAACGCGTCCTTCGGTCAGTCGGTTGGTCTGTTTCGCGATCTGCGCGAACCGGTCGTCGAGCAATTCGAACCGTCGGACAAGATTGATGACAAGCTCCGCGAGGCCATGGATGAGCTCTTGTCGCAAGAGGTCGGCATGGGAGCGATGACGGCCTCACTCTTGAAACAAATCATCATTGCATTGGCGCGGCGCTCGCTGAAATCGTCGCAGAGCTGGACGGACCGTTTCTCCATCCTTGCCGACCGCCAGATCACGCGCGCCTTCGCCGACATGGTGGCCCACCCTGGCGCTGCGCACACGGTCCAGAGTCTTGCCTACAGCGCAAGCTTGAGCCGTTCGGCCTTCATGGCTCGCTTCTCCGAAATCTTTGGTCGGTCGCCCATGGCCATCCTGCGTGACCTCAGGATGCGGCAGGCCGCGCTCGATCTGACGACGACTACGACGCCCGTCGATGTTGTGGCTCACAACGCGGGGTATGAGAGTCGCTCGAGCTTCGTGCGAGCATTCCGCAAAGCCTACAACGTCGATCCGAGCGAGTACCGGCAGGGCGTGAAGACCGGTGAGGACGATAAGGGCGCTTGAGCCAAGCACCACGCTCGTTGGCTGAGCTCGCTGTTTGGTGGAAGAAAAACTGGACACAGCCCGCCCTGAGCCAGATTCACGCACGCTTGGCGCACTGATCCTTGGCGCTGGCCAGCTCTGGATTCCGGAATGCGTGTCCGCTCGTCCGGGAACGCCCGACGCGGGTTTCATCGAACCGGCACCAGTGGCAACGTGGCTCCTGCGCGCTGCATCGATGGCATCGATTCCCTGGCCACAGGTCAAAAGTTCATCGAGTTGCAGCGTCGCAATTTCGTTTGCCCGCAAGGAGGTGCTCGATGAAGGCGATTGTGGTGATGGACCAGGCTGCGGGAACCGCCGGGATGAAGCTCGTGGAGCGGCCCGAGCCGCAGCCGGCGATAAACGACGTCGTCGTCCAGGTTCATGCGTCGGGATTCACCTCGACCGAGCTGACGTGGCCCTCGACCTGGACCGATCGCCTCGACCGTGACCGAACACCATCGATCCCCGGGCACGAGCTGGCCGGAGTGGTCACAGCCCTCGGTTATGGCACGACGGGACTGTCGGTGGGGCAGCGGGTGTTCGGCCTCACGGACTGGTATCGCGACGGCACCCTGGCGGAGTATGTGGTCGTCGAGGCACGCAACCTCGCGCCGCTGCCGGGCGACGTCGACTTCACGGTGGGCGCAAGCGTGGCGATGCCGGGCCTGACCGCGTGGCAGGGGCTGTTCGGGCACGGCCGCCTCCGGGCAGGGCAGAGCGTCCTCGTGCACGGCGCGGCCGGCGCAGTCGGGTCAGTGGTAACCCAGCTCGC
>DASXQC010000176.1:0-2752 GCA_036493235.1 Reyranella sp. | reverse complement strand
TGGTCGCTCGACGACTACCCGCACTTCGAATACATGCGCAATCCGAACGGCTCGATCCAGGCGGGCCTGATGAACGCCAACAACGTGCTGGAGAACTTCGTCGACGACTTCCACTACATGCGCGAGGTCGCGCCAGAGTTCGGTATCCTCACCTACACCTTCCATCCGCACGTGATCGGCCGCGGCCATCGCATGATGATGCTCGAGCGCCTGATCAAGCAGCTCCAGGCCGGCGGCGCGGTCTTCATGACGATGGAGAGCGCGATGAAGGAATGGCTCGATCGCAAGCACGCGAAAGCGGCGGAATGAGCCGAGCGGCACGCGTTCCCGCCGGATTGTTCGACAGCCGCAAGCACGGCTTTGCCCAGGTCGCGGTCGTGACGACGCCGTTCGGCGACTCCGTGCATGTCTCCGGCCAGGTGGCGTGGGATGCCAAGCGCAATATCGTCGGCGCCGGCGACATCGGCCGCCAGCTCGAGAAGAGTCTGGAGAACCTCGCCTCCGCGCTGGCCTCGGCCGGCGCCACCCTCGATCAGGTCGGTGCGCTACGCCTCTACATCCGGCAGCGCCATATGCAGGAAGACAAGGCGATCAGTGATGCGCTCAAGAAGGCGTTCGGCGGGAACCCACCCTGCGCGACCTGGATCGGCGTGCCGACGCTGGCGCGCGACGAATTCCTGATCGAGGTCGAGCCCTCGCCGATCTTCCTGGCGGCAACCTCCAGCGCATGATCTTCACGGCGGCCCATTGGAGCGAGCTCGGCCGGCAGGGCTACACGATCGTCTCCGGGGCGATCGATGACGCACACCTGCGCGCCGCGCAGGATGCCGCCAACGAGCTCAACACGCTCTACCCCGAAGGCGGCTGGGATCTGCGCAAGAAGGATCTCTGGCGCCAGGTGTATGCTTGCGACGAGCCGCGGATCGTGGCGCTGGTCGCCGACATCCTCGATCCGCTCGCGTTAGAGATCGTCGATACCGTTGCCACTCCCGATCGCATCCAGTTCGCCTCTGCCCTGCCCGGCTTCTCGACGCCGCGCGAGCTGCCGCGCTTCCTGCACATCGACGGCGGCAGGGGACCGTTGCTGGCGGCGTTCAACTTCGTCTTCGGGGTTGCTCTGACGCCTGTCACGTCAGACACGGCCGGTGGCTTCCACGTCCTGCCGCGATCTCACGACTGGTTCGGCGCGATGTTCAGCAGCCAACCGACCGACCAACCCGTCCATTGGGGCGAACTCAAGATCGCCGGCCAGGACAAGCTCCGCACCGGCGCGCAAATGGTCGTGCCGCGGCTGCAGCCCGGCGACATCATCGTCTGCCACAGCTTCCTGGCGCACGGCACGTCATCCAACATCTCGGGCGTCCGCCGCGACATGATCTTCCAACGCCGTGCGTCCGTTCCCCTCGCCGACCCGGCCACCCGCATGGACGCCCGCGCGGCGTTCATGCGCAATCACTGGACAGGATTCAAACGCCGTCCGTGAGCCCTCGGGCCTGACGGATCGCGCGGCAGATCGTAACCATCTTGCCGATCGCACCACCGACGAACGCCGATACGCTACGCTCGATCTCGGCCGCGCGCTCCGGCATTGGCGCCGCTATCGCGCGCGCCAGAAAGAGCGATCGTTCATAGGCCATGACCTGGTTGCCCATGATAATTCTTTCGAGCGAGCCGTCCGCGTCCGAAGGTTTCAAGACAGCTTCGACCTTCTGCAGAAAGGCCGGCGCGTGCGCCAGGTGACGATACATGCTTGCGAGTATGGTTGGCCGAGGATCACCTAAGACATTGAGGCGCAGCACCAACGCCCACGTTTCAGGAGAAACGTCTTCCTCCGAAGCGAGCTTTGGCAGGGTGACGTCTGGTGCAGGAAGACGCGGCCCACCCTCCGGCTGACCGACGGGCGCGCCATTGTCGCGCAGCCAACACGCCAACGGGCCAAGCGCAAAGAGGTTGATGGTGTTGGAGTGATCGTAACTGGCCAGCACGTCATCGACGCTCTGCGGCTGCTCGCCGGCGAGCGAACCAAGTTCCGGCAGCTCCATGCTCTTGCGAAAGTGGATGACTGCCTGGTCGGCGATGCCCTGGACATAGAGCGGCTTCACCGCCAACCAGGCCCATGGCAGGGCGCCATCGATCGTCGCGAGATGGCGCCAGACGAGGTTCACCACGCGCACGCCGATGGTGGCGCGGATGTCGGCGAACAGTTTGGCGGTCTCCCCCACCGCCGCCGATTCGGCGACGGCAGGAAATGGATCGGCCAAGCTCAGCGTCCCTTGAAGACCGGCTTGCGCTTTTCCATGAAGGCGGTGCGGCCCTCGATGTAGTCCTCGGAGTCGAAGCACTCCTTTACCAGACCGCTCAGGCGGGCGAAGTCGGGTTCGCCGTCGAGTCGGGTCAGTTCCTCGATGGTGCGCTTGGCGGCATGCACGGTGAGCGGCGCGTTCTCGCCGATCAGCTTGCAGTAGTTGTCGACGTAGGAGTCGAGCTCGGCGTCGGCCACGATGCGCGTGATCAGCCCCATGCCCGCGGCCTCCTGTGCGGAGAAGTGCCGCGCCGTGAAGAAGATCTCCTTGGCATGGGATGGCCCGACCAGATCGGTCAGGATCTTGAGGCCGCTGGCGCGATAGCCGAGGCCGAGACGTGCCGCCGGCACGCCGAACTTGCTGATGTCCGAGGCGATGCGGATGTCGCAGAGCAGCGCCACGGCCAGGCCGCCGCCGATGCAGTAGCCGCGGATGCGGGCGATCGTCGG
>DASXQC010000175.1:0-2532 GCA_036493235.1 Reyranella sp. | reverse complement strand
CTCGCCGCGCGGCAGCGTTCCCACGACCGCACCGTCGCGCAACACGACCACGCGGTCGGCGCACTGCTCGACCTCGTTCAGGCGGTGGGAGATGAAGATCACCGACACGCCGCCGGCCTTGAGCTCAGCGATCACCTTGAGCAGCCGCGCCGTCTCCGAAGCGGTCAGTGCCGAGGTCGGCTCGTCCATGATGACGATCCGTGCGTCGAGCGAGAGCGCCTTGACGATCTCGACCAGCTGGCATTGCGCCAGCGACAGGTCGGCGACCGGCGTGCGCGCCTCGAAGTCGACGCCGAGGCGGCGTAACAGCGGCGTCACCTTGGCCTCGAGCGCGCGGGTGTCGATCAGCCGCGCCGGTCCGAGCACCGGCTCGCGGCCGATCATGACGTTGGCCGCGACGTCGAGATTGTCGAACAGGTTCAGTTCCTGGTGCACGAAGGCGATGCCGGCCGCCATCGAGCCCTTGACCGTGAAGGCGGCGTACTCGGTGCGGTCGATGCGGATCCGGCCTTCGGTGGGCTCGACCACGCCGCCCAGGATCTTCATCAGGGTCGACTTGCCGGCGCCGTTCTCGCCGATCAGGGCGAGCACCTCACCCTGCTCGACCGAGAGGCTCACTCGGTCGAGCGCCTTGACGCCCGGGTAGGTCTTGCTGACGGCGAGCAGCTCGAGAAGCGGAGGACTCACGCCCGCAGTCTAGCTGTCACCTCGACGAGGAGCTACTTCTTGCCCTGCCGTTCCTTGAGCTCGGCCCAGAAGGCATCGACGTTGGATTTGTCGATGATCTTGGTCGGGATGATGATCAGCTTGTTGGCCGGGATGGAGGACTTGTCGCCCTCCAGGTACTTGGCCATCAGCTTCATGCCCTGGTAGCCCCACTCGTAGGGCTGCTGCACGACTGTGCCGACGATGGTGCCTTCCTTGACGCCGCCCAGGGTAATCGCGTCCTCGTCGAAGCCGATGATCGTCACCTTGCCGATCTTGCCGGCTTCCTTGAGCGCCTCGTAGATGCGCGGCGTGTTGTAGGAATAGAAGCCGACCATGCAGTTGATCTCGGGATGCGCCGTGAGCGTGTCCTCGACGTTGCGCTTGGCGCGGGTCTGGTCGATGTCGTCGGCGCGCACGTCGACCAGCTCGATCTTGGTGCCCTTGATCGTCTCCTTAACGCCCTCGATGCGCTCGCGCGCATTGTCGGCGCCCGGCAGACCGACGAAGCCCATGCACTTGCCGCCGTTGGGCATCGCCTTGACCATCAGCTGGCCCGCCTGCTTGCCGGCCTCGGTATTGGAGGAGCCGATATAGACGACGCGCTTGCTGTTGGGCGCATCGGAGTCGGTGGTGAACAGCGCGACCTGGCCGCCGACGCGGTTCAGTGCGTCACCCATGGTCTTCGGATCGACCGGGCTCACCAGGATGCCGGCGACGCCCGCGGCCACGAGATCGTCCATCATGCGGGTCTGGATCGCGGCGGAGGACTGCTCGGGATACTTGAAGGTCAGGGTGTAGTTCGGCAGCTCCGTCTGGGCCTTCTTGACGCCGGCTTCGGCGGCCTTCCAGAAGTCCGACGCGCCGTTGACGACGAAAGCGAGCTGCTTCTTGCCCTGTCCCTGAGACGCGCCGCTCAACGCTCCGAGCGCCAGAACCGCGGTGGCGGCCAGCAATAGCTTTTTCATGGGCGTTCTCCCTCGATAGCCAGTTATGGTGGAAAGGCTATCCGCAGTGCGAACAGATCGTCAATCTGTGCGATATACGACGAAGGTATGCAGACAGGATGATTCAGTCGAGACGCGACCGCCGGGACTGGCGAGTCTTCTGGGTGGTGAACATCGTGAGCGCCGTCGGCGGCTCGATCTTCAGCCTGCGCATCTCGCCGGACCAGCCCGTGGCCATGTCGATCGCGCAAGGCGTTGCCACCGCGCTGTTCATCGCCACGCCGATCGTGACGTTCGAGCTGCGCAGCTCGCGGCCTGGACCGCTCTACCGGCTGCGCCGGCTGCCGCTCACGGTCTACTTCTTCGTGCGCTTGATGATCTACCTCGTGATCATCCTCGGCGGACTCGCCCTGACCCGGGTGCTGCTGCCCTCGCCCGGCGACACCTTCCGCAGCTCGCTGGTGTTCGCGGCCGTGACCTGCGTGGGCTTCAACCTGGTGTTCGAGATGGGCGGGCTGCTGGGCTTCGGCACGCTCAAGAACCTGCTGACCGGCCGCTACGTCCAGCCGAAGCAGGAGCTGCGCGCCTTCCTGCTGATCGACATGAAGGACTCGACCGGCCTGGCCGAGCGGCTGGGGCCGGTCCTCTTCCACGAGCTGCTGAACGACTTCTTCCGCGACGTCTCCGCCGCCGTGCTCGAATGCGAGGGCGAGATCCACAAGTATGTCGGCGACGAGGCGATCATCACCTGGGAAGGCGGCAAGGCGCTCAGCGACGGCGAATGCCTGCGCTGCCCGTTCGTGGTGCAGGACATGATCGACCGCCACAAGAAGCACTACCTCGAGCGTTACGGCGCGGTACCGGCATTCCGCGCCTCCGT
>DASXQC010000174.1:0-12418 GCA_036493235.1 Reyranella sp. | reverse complement strand
CTGGCCATGGAGACATGGATCATCTTGCGCATGCAGACCTCCGTTCGTTCAGGAAAGACGGGAGAGCTGTTGGTCGAGTTCCTGCGTCCATTGAGCACGCCAGTGTGACTTGGTGATTTCATCCACCCAGGCGCCATCGATGCCGTTGAGGGCAAAGTCTTTCAGCTCGGCGAGCGAAAAGCCGAAGTGACTATACATCAGCTCCCATGCTTCGCTGGGTGTCACTTTGTGCAAGGTAGGGTCGTCGGTATTGGGGTGGATCCTGAGGCCCAGCGCCGGCATGCGGCGGATCGGGTGCAACTCGGCCCAGCGTTCGGGCGGAAGCGTACGCAGGTAGTAGGAGTTGGTCGGGACGACCGTGACGACGATGCCGCTCTCGGCATAGCGGCGCGCGAGCTCCTGATTGTCGACGATCGTGTAGGCGTGATCGAGCCGATCGACCTGCAGCAGATCGACCGCGGTCTCGACATTGCGCCACGGGCAGCCGAACTCGCCGGCATGCGCCGTTGTTTTGAAGCCCGCCTTGCGCGCCTCGCGATAGGACTTCCAGAACAGCTCGGGCGGCCGGTCGGTCTCGCGATAGTCGATGCCGATGCCCGCGACCTCGTCAGCACGACTGGCCTTCATCCACTCGACCATCTCGACCGCCTCGTCGGGATCGGCCTCGCGGTCGATGCTGGGGATCAGCAGACCTGAGATGCCGAAGTCTTGGCGCGCATCGCGGATTGCCTGCACCAGCGCTCCTTGCGCGTCGGGATAGGCGATCTTCGAGACGCGCACCGTGCCGGTCGGGTTCCAGAAGAACTCGGCGTGGCGCACGGTGTGCGCGGCGGCATCCTGCAGATATTCGTAGGCGATGCGGTGCAGGTCGTCGGGCCGCGTCAGCAGATGCTCGTCGAGTGCGCGCAGGACGCGCAGCACGCCGACCGGCTTTTCGTCGCGGGTATAAAAGGCCTCGATCTCCTCGCGCTCGATCGGCGCGTTGCCGCGCTCGGCCAGCGCGATGAAGGTCTTGCGCCGCACCGCGCCCAGCAGATGGCAATGCAGCTCGACCTTGGGCATCGCCTGGAAGAAGGCGCGATGGGCCGGTGTAACGGGCAGCCCAGTGCGCGGAGCGGGGACGTTGCCGGGAGTCATCAGTGCTTCCCGCCGACCACGGTCCAGAAGTAGTAGCCGAGCGGGATCGCCAGCACGACGAGACCGATCGGGATGTCGCGGAAGCGGCCGGCCAGCGCCTTGACCAGCACATAGACCAGCAGGCCGCCGGCGATGCCGGTGCCGAAGCTGTTGGCCATCAGGGTCAGCAGTACCATCGACAGCACCGGCAGCGAATCGGTGAAGTCCTCGAAATGCGCCTGCTTCAGCGTGGCGAACATCGAGATGCCGATGAAGATCAGCGCCGGCGCGGTCGCTTCCTTGGGGATCGCCAGCGCCACCGGCACGAACAGCAGCATCAGGGCGAACATCGCCGCCGCGGCGATCGAGGAGAGGCCAGTGCGTGCGCCCGATTCGACACCGGCCGCCGATTCGACCAGCGCGGTCAGCGCCGGTACGCCAAACACGGGGCCGACCATGGCGGCGATCGAATCGACCAGGAACGGCTGGTTGATGTTGGGCAGGTTGCCGTCCTTGTCGAGCAGGCCCGCCTTGCCGCCGACCGCGAGGGTCGTGCCCAGGGTCGAGAAGAACTCCGAGGCGAAGAAGACGAACAGGTAGGGCAGCGTCGCGAGGCTGAGCGCATCGACTAAATCGAGCTGGAACGCGACGGGTGCGATGCTGTGCGGCAGCGAGATCAGCGCCGCCGGGACCTTGGTGACCCCGAGCGGGATGCCGACGCCGGCAGCAATCAGGATGGCCAGCAGGATCGCGCCCGGCACCTTGCGGCCTTGCAGCAGCACCGCGGCGGCGAGGCCGACCAGCGCGACCACCACGCCATGCTGGGTGAAGTCGCCCAGCGCCAGCGCGTTGGTGCGCGGGTTGGCGACGACCATGCCGGCGTTGCGGAAGCCCAGCATGGCGATGAACAGGCCGATCGAGGCGCCAAGCCCGAGCTTGATCTGGGTCGGGATCAGCCGCATCACCAGCGCCCGCGCGCCGGCGAGCGTCAGCACCAGGAACAGCACGCCGGAGGCGAAAGCCACGCCCATCCCGACCTGCCAGGGGATCTTGTCGGTCGCCGCCATGGTGACGCCGAGGATCGCCGAGCCGCCGATGCCGGGCCCGACGATGAACGGCAGATTGGCGTAGAGGCCCATCAGCACGCTGCTCGCCGCGAACACGATGATGGTGGTGGTCGTCGTCGCCCCGCGGTCCATGCCACCCGTCGCCAGCAGCGAGGGGATCACGACCAGCAGGTAGGCCGCCGCCAGGAACGACGTGATGCCGCCCACGATCTCGATGCGCAGGCTGGTGTCGCGCCTGGCGAGCGCGAAATGGCGGTCGACGAAACTCATTGATAAGCTGTCCGGCAATGAAAACGATTGCCATCGTGATGGGCGTCTCGGGCTCGGGCAAGACGACGGTCGCTGTCCTGCTGGCCGGTGCACTCGGTGTGCCCTTTCTCGAAGGCGACGACCTGCATCCGCGCAGCAACGTCGAGAAGATGAGGAGCGGCACGCCGCTCACCGACGAGGATCGTTGGCCGTGGCTGCAGGCCATCGCCGCCCACATCGACCAATGGCGCGCCGAGGGCAAGGCGGGCGTCGTCACCTGCTCGGCGCTGAAGCGTGCCTATCGCGACATCCTGATAGGCGACCGGCCGGAGGTGCGGCTGGTCTATCTCAGGGGCTCGCAGAAACTGACCCACGAGCGGATGGCGGCGCGGCACGAGCACTTCATGCCGGTCGGCCTGCTCGATAGCCAGTTCGCGACGCTGCAGGAGCCGGGCCCCGACGAACGGCCGATCGTGGTCGATGTCGGCGGCACGCCCGAGCAGATCGTGGCCGAGATCCTCCGCCAGCTCGGCGGGGGCGGAACCCGCGGAGGCTGAAGCGAGTCTCTCGCGCAACCAGACCCCCGTCCCAAACCGTCCCACGGTCTGGGATGGGTCCGATGCCCATGACATCGGCGTTTGAGCGCTGCGGGTCCCGGAATCCCCGACACTCCCTCCCGCCAATATGTGTTTCCGCGGTTGCCTCGTCATGGCGCTACACTGCACCATGTCGCAGCAGACTCCTATTTTGGGCAATGGCCTCGCGAATCCGATTGGCCATTCAAGCGGCGACAGCGGATCCATTGCCCAAAACGCGCCTGTGCGATGGGCACCTATCCACAGCCTCAGCCTGGACCGCAGCTTAAGATGAGTCCTGCGCCTCCACCGCGCCGTCAGCTTCCTTGTCGGCACCGTTGCGGACGACACCAGCAAGGTCCGCCTGCCTCTCATCCTCGTTGCAAGCTTCCAATGCCCAACGAAAGCGCGGGGCGGCCCACGCAGCCACGCGGTCCAGCTTACGCAACCCACACATGTCCCGAGGCAAGTTATTCTCGTTCAGATCGTTCGTGTATGAAATAGTGTCTTTGGAGGACAAGACGCATGATCTCCGAGACCTTTGCCACTCATTCCTTGCCCGCGGCCGACCAGTTCGACGCTTGGCGCAGCTGGTATGGTACTGTCTTCGACTCGACCCCACGGCTACCCGTTGAGGAGGGGTTCTGCGCGAGGGCATCGACATGGGTCCTGGACGGTTTCACTTTCAGCCAGGTTTCAGCACCAGCCGTCAATGGCCACAGATCTAAGGCCCACATCCGACGCAATCCAGTCGATCATTGGGTGTTAACCTCCTACAGACGCGGCCAAACCACAATCGGATTGGACAGCGCCTCGCTGGAGACACGCCTTGGGACACCATTTGTCGTGTCCCTGGGAGACGAGGTGAAGACCGAGCGAAGCAGTGGCAGTGATCGCGTCGCACTTCATTTGTCGCGCGATCGTTTCCAACCAGTTGCGATGATCCTGGATGCAGCGCGGGGGCAATCGCTCAACACACCCCAGGGCAAACTGCTCGCCGACTACATGCTTCTACTGGAACAGAATCTTCCGAACCTAAAGCCAGAAATAGCCCCGCATTTGCGTGATGCGGTACAGAGTATGATCGAGGCCTGTCTGGTGCCGTCGAGGGACCGACTGGCGAACGCCAGCAACCAGATCAATGTTACCTTGATGGAACGGGTCCGGCGGGCGGTCATCAAGCACCTGCGCTCGCCCTCTCTCGGATCTGTCCAGCTTTGCCGCGAAGCTGCGACGTCTCGGTCCCAGCTCTATCGCTTGCTGGAGCACGAGGGCGGGGTCGTTCGCTATATCCAGCGTCGGCGGCTCGCAGAAGCATTTGCGCTGCTACGTGACACCGCTGTCACCCTGTCGATAAACAAGATTGCCGAGGCGTTGTGTTTCTACGACGCCTCAGGTTTCACCCGAGCGTTCCGGCGAGAATTCGGCATGACTCCCAGCGACGTGCGGGCTGCCGCTTTTTGCGGACTGCATCCCACTTCGTCGATAGTCACCGGCGGCCGCGACGTCCGTAGTTTTGCCGACTGCCTCCGCGCGTCCTGAGCGCCATGCCGACCCGCCAATACCAACGGCCGTGCAGCCGCACGTCCGATTGGCGATTGTGAGTCCGAGAGGCGAGCGCCGTCGGTACTTGCCGTCAGCCTCCTTGCCGGCACCGTTGCGGACGACACCAGCGGGGGCCGTCTGCCGTTCACCCAGTCGCGAGCTTCCAATGACTATGAGTCTAGCGGCCGTGCCAGACGCCGTCGTCCCACAGCTTGACGCCGCCGATGATGCCCTCGTCGTTGGAGACGAGGTCGACGTTCTTCGGCAGCTTGCCGTCGAGCAGGCGAGCATTGCCGCCACCGATATGCAGCTTGTCGAAGTTCAGCAGGGTGCGCAGCACGGCGATCACCTTGAGCACGCGCCGCCGCCACTTCTTCTTGCCGATCTCCTGCAGCGCCGCGTTGCCGACATATTCGTCGTAAGTCAGCGACTTGTGGATCGGATGGTGTGCCAGCTCGAGATGCGGAGCCATGCGGCCGTCACTGAAGATTGCGGTGCCACAACCGGTGCCAAGGGTGATCACGACCTCGAGCCCCTTGCCCTCGATCACACCGAGGCCCGCGACCTCCGCGTCGTTCTCCAGCCGCGCCGGCTTGCCGAAGCGCTTGCTGAGGGCGTCCTCCAACGCGAAGCCTTTCCATTTCTTGGTGCCGAGATTGGGCGCGGTGAGGACCGTGCCCCGGCGGATCACGCCAGGAAAACCGACCGAGATGCGGTCGAACTCCGGCAAGCGCTGGATCAGGTGGGCGAGCGCCTCGATCACCGCCTCGGGGGTCGGATCGCCGGGCGTTCGGACGCGGACGCGCTTGTCCAGCATGTGGCCCTCGGCATCGAGTACGGCTGCCTTCAGGCCCGTGCCGCCGATGTCGATCGCAAGTGTGTGCGGGTTTGTCATCGATCACCTCTATGTCGCCGCGCGATCGGCGAGGAAGCGCAGCGTGCCTTGGGGATGCAGCCGCGCGGCGGGGTGGGTCTGGTCGCCGTCGAGCACTTCGCGCAGCACCGCCTTCTTGTCGGCGCCGGCCACCAGGAAGACCGTCTCGCGACTGCTCTCCAGCGCGGGATAGGTCAGGGTGAGACGCGTGCCGGCCTCGGGATCGTGCATGGTGCCGACCCAATGCCGCCGCTCCTCGAGCACCGGCATCCCTGGAAACAACGATGCAGTGTGCCCATTGGTGCCGAGTCCCAACAGGACGAGATCGAACAATGGCCGATCGGGCGCGAGGGTGTCGGCGCCGTAGAAGTCCTTCAGCGTGCGTTCGTAGGCCGCCGCCGCCGCGTCGGGTGTGAGGGCGACCGTCGGCATGGGATGAACATGGTCCGCCGGAATGGGTGCGTGCGAGAGCATGGCCTCGCGGGTCATGCGGTAGTTGCTGGCGGGATCGTCCGGCGGCACGAAGCGCTCGTCGCCCCAGAACCAATGCACGTTCGGCCAGGGAAATGTCTCCAGACGCGGCGAGGTCGCGAGAAGCTGGTAGAGCCGGCGCGGCGTCGAACCGCCGGACAGGGCGATGGCCACGCGGGGCTTGGCCTTGGCGATGCTCGTCATCAGGTCGGCGGCTCGCGTCGCGAGCGCGTCGGGATCGGGGAGGACTTCGAGGTTGGCTGTCATTTGAGGATGTACCTGTGGATCGCCTCGGCGAGGCCGTCGGCCTCGTTTGTGGCGGTGACGAAACGCGCCTTTTTCTTCACGTCGTCGGGCGCATTGCCCATGGCGATGGCGAAATCGCTCTGCGCGAACATCGCGAGATCATTGTAGTTGTCGCCGATCACCGCGACCTCGCTCATCGGCACGTTCATCAGCGCCGCCATGTTCAGCACCGCCGCTCCCTTGTTGGCCTGCGGATGGGTGATGTCGAGATAGTAGGGTTGCGAGCGCGACACCGATGCGCCCGGGCCGAGCGCCGCCTGCATCTCGGTCTCGCAGCGCTTCAGCAGATCGTGGTCCCCGCTGACGCCGACCACCTTGTAGGCCGAGGCGAGCGCCGCCTCGAGGTTCGGCACCACGGTCGGCGGGTACTTCACGGCGCGTTTCTCTCCCGCGACATGCGGGCCGTCGGGATTGATCAGCAGCCAGTCGAGGCCGCTGAACACCCAAACATCGATCTGCCCGGCCGCGAGGATGTCGTGCGCCTGTCGCGCCGTCGCAGGCGCCAGTGCATGCTCCTCGAGCGGCGCCAGGTCAGGCCGGGTGATCAGCCCGCCGTTGAAGCCGCCGATTGGCGTGGTGAGCCCGAGCGGCTCGACGAAGAAGCGCATGCCGCGCGGCGGCCGCCCGCTGGTGATGGCAAAGGCGATGCCGCGCTCCTGTAGGGCGGCCACGGCGGCGATCGTCGCCGGAGTCAGGGTCTTGTCGGGCGTCACGAGCGTGCCGTCGACGTCGGAGATCAGGGCCGAGATCTTCATCAGCCAATGCCGGTGCGTTTGGTGGTAAGCGAGCGCCAGCGGCGGCCGTCGCGCGTCATCAACTCCTCGGCCTCCTTCGGTCCCGCGCTGCCGGCCGCGTAGATCGGCAGCTCGTGATGGCCTTCGTTCTTCCAGGCGTCGAGCACGGGCTGCATCACCCGCCAGCCGGCCTCGATCGAATCGGCGCGCTGGAACAGGGTGCCGTCTCCCACCATCGAATCATAAAGCAGGGTCTCGTAGCCGGTGCTGGGCACGCGCTGGAACGCATCCTCGTAGCCGAACTTCATATCGGCCCCGTCGATCTGCACAGCCGGCCCCGGGACCTTCACGCCGAAGCGCAGCGTCACGCCTTCCTCCGGCTGGATGTGCAGGGTGAGGTCGTTCGGCGGCAGGCGGTCGACCGGCGTGTCGCGAAACAGGGTGAGCGGCGCCTGCTTGAACTGGACAGTGATCTCGGTGCGTCGCCGCATCAGCGCCTTGCCGGTGCGGAGGTAGAACGGCACGCCGGCCCAGCGCCAGTTGTCGATCCCGAGCTTCATCGCCACGAACGTCTCGGTGGTCGAATCGGGCGGCACGTTGGGCGACTGGGAATAGGCCTCGACCGGCTTGTCGCCAACCTTGCCCGCCCCGTACTGGCCGCGCACCACGTTGTGATGGGCGTCCTGGCGGCCGAAATTGTGCACGGCGTCGAGCACCTTGGCCTTTTCGTTGCGCAGGGCGTCGCCGACCAGGTAGCCCGGCGGCTCCATGGCGATCAGGCTCAGCAGCTGGAACAGGTGGTTGGGGATCATGTCGCGCAGCGCGCCCGTGCCGTCGTACGACTTGCCGCGCTGCTCGACGCCGACCGTCTCGGCGACGGTGATCTGCACATGGTCGATATGGTCGCGACTCCACAGCGGCTCGACGAAGCCGTTGGCGAAGCGGAACACCATGATGTTCTGCACCGTCTCCTTGCCGAGATAGTGGTCGATGCGGAAGACCTGCTCCTCGCGCGCAACCTTCAGGATGTGCTTGTTGAGCGCGATGGCCGACGGTAGGTCGTGGCCGAACGGCTTCTCGATGATCAGCCGCCGCCAATGGTCGTCGGACTCCGTCAGCAGCCCGGCCTTGCCGAGCTGCTCGGTGACGATCGTGAACTCCGCCGGTGGCGTGGCGAGATAGAAGAGCGCGTTGCGATCCTTGCCCAGCCGTTCGTCGATGGCGCGGTAGGTGTCACCTTGTTCGAATTTGCCCGAGACGTAGCGGGTGCGTTCGAGGAACCAGTCGATGTCGCTGCCGCCGGTGCCACCCTTGAATTCCTCCATGCCCTTGCGCAGGTGATCGCGGAAACCGTCCTCGCCGATGTCGCGCGAGGCGACGCCAAGCAGGCCGAAGTCGCGCGGCAGCAGCCCGTCGCGATGCATGTTGCGCAGCGCCGGCATCAGCAGCCGGCGGGTGAGATCGCCGGTCGCGCCGAAGATCACCAGGGTGCAGGGCGGTGGCGGTTTGGTTCTCTGATGCTCGTCTGTCATCCGGCAGCCTGCTTTACAACGACGGGGGTGGGCCTGAGCGCGGCTTTCACACGCTCGGGTGACAATGGCATGTCGCGCAGCCGAACACCTAACGCATGGGCGACGGCATTGGCGAGCGCAGCAGAGGCGGGTCCTTGTGCGGCCTCGCCGGCGCCGAGGAAAGGCTGCTTCGGCCGGTCGATCACGTCGACATCGATACGGCCGGGCACGCCGGGGAAGCGCAGAATCGGATAGCCGCTCCAGTCGAAGCCGGTGCGATGCGTGGTGTCGAAGCCGACCGCCTCGCGCGTGGTCCAGCTCAGCGACTGCACGATGCCGCCCTCGATCTGGTTGCGGATGCCGTCGGGATTGACAGCCTCGCCGCTGTCCACCGCGGCCACCACGCGCGGCACGTGGATCTCGCCGCTGTCGAGGTCGGCCCGCACCTCCATCGCCACGGCGCAGTAGCTCGCGAGGTTCTTGTAGCGGGCGAAGGCGAAGCCGGTGCCCAGCCCGTCACCGCCGTCGCCGCGCTTGCTCCAGCCGAAGCGGTCGGCCGCGCGCTGCACGACCGCGCGCGCCCGTTCGTCCTTCAGCCAGGCGAGGCGGAAGGCCACCGGATCGGTGTCGGTGGCGAGCGCCAGCTCGTCCATGAACGACTCGATCGCGAACACGTTCATCTGCGCGCCGAGCCCGCGCAGCGCGGAGACGCGCACGGGCATCTGCTCGACGAAGTGGAACACGCCGTGCGCGTTGGGCAGCGCATAGATCGGGTTGCCGTTGCGCGAACCGCCACCCTCCGGCATCGGGATCGGCTTGGGTTTGGGCGGCACGAACGGCGGGTCGACCTCGCGCCCGGCCAGCAGGCCGCCGGCGGTGGTCGGGCGCGTGCTGTGCGTGTTGCTCCAGACGTCATGCCGCCAGCTCGCGATCCTGCTGCCGTCGAGCTCGGCCGCCATCTCGACCACCATCGCCGAGCCAAGCGGTTCCCAGCCATGCTCCTGCTCGCGCATCCATTGCAGCCGCACGGGCGCGCCGGGCACTGCGCGGGCGGCGAGGGCGGCGTCGGCGGCGACATCGTCCGCGCCGTTGTGGCCGTAGCAGCCCGAGCCCTCGACGTGGACGCAGCGCACTTTCTCGAGGTCGAGCTTCAGCAGCTCGGCCAACGCCTTGCGCAAGGGATAGACGCCCTGGCTGTGCGTCCAGACCGTCATGCCGTCATTCTCCCACAGCGCCATCGCGCAGGACGGGCCGATCGAGGCATGCATCAGGTGCGGCCGGCTGTAGCGCGCCCGGATGGCGCGCGCGTCGGCCGGCGACGCCGGGCCGGGATAGTCGAAGATGGGAACGTCTTGCGCCGGCAGGCGATGGATCGTCTCGCGCAGGTCGGATGCCGGGATCGCCGGCGCGCTGCGCTCCCAGCCGCCGGCCTGCAGGCGACGCAGTGCCTTTACGGCACGCCATTCCTGGTCGGCGATGACCGCCAAGAAGCCGCCGTCGCGCACGACCTTCACCACGCCCGGCATCTTCTCGACGGCGGCGATGTCGGCCGCCTTCACTTCGGTGCCGTCGCTCGGGCCGCGCACGACCCGCGCATGCAGCATGCCGGGCAGGCGCATGTCCTGAACGTAGGCTTCGCCGCCCGAGACCTTGGCGGGGATGTCGAACCGCGGCAGGTTCTGGCCGATGACCGCCGTGCCGCCTTGGCGGCGCGGCATGTCGAGCCTGACCTCGACCTCCAGCGACAGGGAGGCGGCGAGATCGCCATAGCCGATGCTGCGGCCGTCGGGCGCGTGCGCCGCGCCGTCGCGCATCTCGACCTGGCCGGCGGCGATGGCGAATTGCCATGACGCCGCTTCGGCCAGCAGCGCGCGCGCATTGGCGGCCGCATGCAGGATCGCGGTGCCGCTGTCCTGCATCGAATGGCTGCCGGCGGTGACGCCTTCGTCGGGCGTGCGCGCGGTGTCGGCGGTGATGAGGTCGATCTTCTCGGGCGCCACGGCGAGCTCATGCGCGGCCACCTGGGTGAGCGCCGTGCGGATGCCTTGGCCGAGCTCGGCCTTGCCGGTGAAGACGGTGACCTGGCCGTCGGCGCCGACGCGGATCCAGGCGTCGAGCTCCGGCGTCTTGGCGAGCGACTGCGGCAGCTTCTTGCTGGTGTCCTGCGCAAGCGCACCGCGCGATAGGGCGAAGGTCACGACCAGCGCGTTGGCGAGGAAGGCGCGGCGGGCCAATGGGGTGGCGAGCTCTTTCATTTCTGCTCCGCCACATCGCGGACGCCGCCGCCCATTGCCTGCGCGGCGCGGCGCACGGCGCGCAGGATGCGCATGTGCGTACCGCAGCGGCAGAGGTTGGGCGCCATGTGAGTGCGCACCTCTTCCTCGGTCGGGCGTGGATTGCGCTCGAGCAACGCGTGGGCGCGCACGATCATGCCGGCGATGCAGTAGCCGCACTGCGCCGCCTGCTCGGCCTCGAACGCGGCGGGCAAGGTCTTGGGCAAGGCTTCCAGCGTGCGTACCGTTCGCTTGCCCAGCGCGGCAACCGGCAGGAGGCACGAGAGCACCGGCTTGTCGTCGACCAATACCGTACAGGCGCCGCATTGGCCGAGCCCGCAGCCGAACTTGGCGGCGTTCAACTCGAGATCGTTGCGCAGCACGTAGAGCAAGGGAGTGTCGGGGTCGACGTCGACCTGGTGCACCAGCCCGTTAACGGTGAGCTTGATCATTTGCGCGCCTCAGCAACGGCGGCCGGGACGTCCGGCCAGGCGGGCTTGTCCGTGAAGCGTGCACGCAGGTAGGCGGCAAGCTCCTGCACCTGCCGATCGCTCAGCATGTCGGCATAGGCAGGCATGGTCGGCCCGGACGCACCACCGGGCGGCGTCAGGCCCTGCAGGATGATGCGCACCGTGTCGTGCGGGTTGTCCGCGTGCAGCGGCGTTCCCCAGGACAGGACCGGGCGGCCTTGCACCATCATCGGCGCGCCGGGATCGTGGCAGGTCGCGCAGGCGCCGGCATAGAGGGCGGCGGCTTCGGGATGCTGCTGTTGCGCGACGACGAGGCGATCGACCGGCTGCGGCTGGTCCTGCCTGGTTGCGGGCGCACCGTCCATCAGCGAGGCGATGTAGACGGCGATCGCGCGCACGTCTTCGTCGGGCACCTGCGCGAGCGCGCGCGTGACGCCGGCCATCGGCCCGGCAGCAGCGGCGTGATGCGGCGCCAGGCCGGTGCGCAGATAAGCGAAAAGCTCGTCGGGCGTCCAGGTCCGCACTGCCGGCGAGCGCGCGTTGAGCGGCGGCGCGTACCAGCCCTCGCTCCACGCACCGTCATATGCGTGCGAGGTGTTCTCGGCGCCGAAGCGGTCGCGCGGCGTGTGGCAGCCGGCGCAATGGCCTAGCCCCTCGACCAGCATGCGCCCGCGATTCCATTGGCTGGGCTTCGAGGCGTCGGTCGGCAATGGACCTTCGTTCAGGTAGAGCGCGTTCCAGGCGGCGACCACCGGCCGGAAGCCGTAGATGCCGGCGAGGCGCGTCTCGGGTGCGCGGCCGGCGATCGGCCGGCGCGTCATCAGCCAGGCATAGAGCGCCTCGATCTGATGGTCCGACGCGTGGGTGAAATGATCGTAGGGGAAGGCGGGATAGAGCTGCGTGCCGTCGCGCGCAATGCCGCGGCGCATCGCCCGCTCGAATGCATCGTTCGACCAGGCGCCGATGCCGTCTTCATGGGGCGTGAGGTTGGTGGCGAACACCGTGCCGAACGGCGTGTCGAGCGCGCGGCCGCCGGCCAGCGGCTTCGATGGATTATTGGTGTGACAGCCGGCGCAGTTGCCGAGCTTCGCCAGGTCCTCGCCTTCGGCAACGAGATAGCGGTCGAACGAGCCGGGAGCGGGAGGCGTGACCTTGTCGATCGCCGGATGCCACGCGAGCGCGAGTGCAGCCACCACTCCCGCGGTGCACACGAACGCAATCCCAACC
>DASXQC010000173.1:0-3844 GCA_036493235.1 Reyranella sp. | reverse complement strand
GCTCAACGGCTTGGCCCAGCGATAGGGCGGCTTGATGATGCCGTTATCGACCACCGGGCGGCCGCGGAAGTCGATCGTCGCATCGGGCGCGACCGGGGCGCGCGACAGCACCGCGTCTATGTCGGCCCGCAGCTCGGCGAGCTCGTCGGCTCCGACCACGCCCTGGAAGACATAGAAGCCATTGGTCCAGTACGACTCCAGGATCTCCGGCAAGAGCTTGCCGTCGGCGCCGACCCGGATCGGTCCGCGATTGCCGAGGGCATAGGCCCGCGCCTCGGCGCGTCGGCCGTATTCGCTCATGGCGCGTTCGTGGTCGGCGGCGCTGAGCGGCCGGGAAACGGTCGTGTCGGGCATGGACGCCTCCGTCTCTATTCGAGCTTGATGTTAGCGCGAACGATGATGTCGCCCCACTTCTTCGTTTCGCTGCGGACCAGCGCCGCGAACTCCTGGGGCGGCAGGCCGCCGGGCTCGACGCCCATGCCGGCGAAGCGCTCCTTCACGTCGTCGAGCTTCAGGACCTCGGCGGTCTCGCGATAGAGCCGGTCGACGACCTCGGCCGGCGTGCCGCTGCGCACGGCGATGCCGTACCACGAGGTCACGTCGAAGCCGGGATAGCCCGCATCGGCGACCAGCGGGACATCGGGCAGCAGCGGCGACTTCTTGAGCGCGGCCACCGCGAGCGGCCGCAGGGTGCCGGCGCGGATGTAGGGCAGCGCCGAGGAGATGCCGAGGAACATCAGCGACACGCGCTCGCCGACGACATCGTTCATCGCCGGCGCGATGCCAGTGTAGGGCACATGCAGCATGTCGATGCCGGCTTCTGCCTTCAACAGCTCACCGGCGAGATGCGCGCCGCTGCCCTGGCCCGGCGAGGCGAAGGTGAGCTTGCCCGGATTGGCCCTGGCGTAGGCGACCAACGCGGCGACGTTCTTGGCAGAGACGGTGCGGTTGACGACGAGCACATTGGGGACCGTTGCGAGGAGCGTGAGCGGCAGGAAGTCCCGCGCCGTGTCGAACGGCAGGTCCTTGTAGAGCGCCTGGTTGACCGTGAGGTTGCCGGTCGGCGTCAGCACCAGCGTGTAGCCATCGGCCGGCGCGGCCGCGACCGCCGCCATGCCGATGTTGCCCGAGGCGCCGGGCTTGTTCTCGACGATCAGCTTCTGTGCGAGCCGCTCCGACAGCTTCTCTGCAGTGAGGCGGGCGACGGCGTCGGCGACGCCGCCGGCGGGCCAGGGCACGGTGAACCTGATCGCATGGTTGGGCCAGGCTTCGGCACGCGCGTCGCGTCCTATGGCCAGGAGAAGAGGAAGGGAGAGGACGGTGCGTCGGCTCGTGTTCATTGCGGCCACAACAATGACACAGGGCGCTGTGGCCTTCCATGCAAGTGCTTCGTGGGAAACAACACAGAAACACGGGCAATCGATGTTGTATCGCTCATATCGCGAACGCTTCATTTCGCTGGCTCCGTCATTGGAGCGCAGCGATAGGCGATCGGAGCGACAGAGGGGATGTCCATGCGGGGTCGTCGCGTTGTGCAAGCCATCGGCTCGAGGGTCGAGTCGGTGTCACTGTTCCTCGTCATCGCGCTCAGCATGGCGGTCATCGTGGCCGATGCGAACCGCCGCGTGCCGCCGGAGCTGCGCCTGGATACCTTCGAAGCTCAGGCTGCCGCGCTCTGGTCGATCGATCAGCCGCTGCCCGACATGCCGTCGTCTCGGCTCGTGGCACACGCTCTGCAAGGGCGCCCGCTTCTGCCCTGATGCAAAGCTTCAGCGCGGGGCATCGCGCGCAAGTCGGTGTAGTCTGGGCGCATCGCCAGGAGAGTGTGATGCGCCGTCTCGTGCCCATGCTGATCGTCTGCCTTGCCGCTGCGCCAGCCTTTGCCGAGCCGCCGGTCACGGACGCACAGTGTGAAGCGCTCACCAGGCTCGCGATGCCGCATGCGAGCATCACGCAGGCGACAGTCGAGCGGTCCGGCACGTTCCACGAGGAGCATGGACCGGGCGGCAAGCCGCACGATCACACCGACCTGCCGCCTTTCTGCCGCGTGCTCGGCACGTCCACGCCGGTGCCCGATTCGAAGATCGGTTTCGAGATCTGGCTGCCGCTCGGCGGCTGGAGCGGCCGGCTGCAGGCGATCGGCAACGGTGCCTACGACGACCGCATCTACTACGCGCAGATGGTGCAGCGCGTGCAGGCGGGCGACGTCGTGGTCGGCACCGACACGGGCCACAAAGGCGGCGACCTCAAGTTCGGCGTCGGCCATCCCGAGGCGATCGTCGACTGGGGCGGCGGCCGCGCGGTGCACGAGAGCACGGTGGCGGCCAAACAGGTGGCGACAACGCTGTTGGGAGCCGGGCCGCGCTATTCCTATTTCGCCGGCTGCTCGACCGGCGGTCATCAGGCGCTGGCCGCGGCGCAGCGCTACCCGGACGACTATGACGGCATCATCGCCGGCGATCCGGGCAACGACCGCACCAACCTCAATCTCACCTTCCTCTGGCACTTCCTGAAGAACCACCCCGAGGGCGACTACTCGAAGCCCATCCTGACACCCGACACGCTCAGGCTGGTGCACAAGGAAGCGGTCGAGGCGTGCGACGCGCTGGACGGTGTGAAGGACGGCGTCATCAACGACCCGCGGCAATGCAAATTCGACGTCGCTTCGCTCGTCTGCAAGCCCGGTGACGGCGAGTCCGCGTGCCTCAGGCGCTCGCAGGTCAAGGCGATGAAGGCGATGTATGCCGGGCCGACGGATGTGCGCACCCACCAGCCGATCTACGCGCCGTTCCTGCCGGGCAGCGAGGGCTCGATGGCCAAGCCCACCGACAAGTATCCAGGCTGGAGCGCCTACTGGGCCAATCCGCGCAAGCCCGACGAGCCGCAGCGCATCGATTCGATCCGGCTCTGGGTCTATGACAAGCCCAACTGGAACTGGTGGTCCTTCGACTGGGGCAAGGACATCGACACGGTGCGCGCGAAGCTGTCGCCGATGATCGACGCCACCGATCCCGACCTGTCGGCCTTCCGCAGGCATGGCGGCAAGCTGATCATGTTCATGGGCTGGGACGATCCGGTGGGCGCCGCGTCCGACATCATCGGCTACTACGACAAGCTGGCGATGCCCGCGGACTATGCGCGGCTCTACATGGTGCCCGGCATGGTCCATTGTGCCCTCGGACCCGGCGCCACGAACTTCTCGACCGCGACACGCGATTCGGTCCCGCCGGTCAGCGACGCCAAGCATGACATGGGCGTGGCGCTGCGCGAGTGGGTCGAGAAGGGCGAGGCGCCGCACGAGATCGTGGCGACGCACTTCGATGGACCGCATGCCAGCGAGGGCAAGGGCAAGATCGCCTTCCAGCGTCCGCTCTGTCCCTGGCCGCAGGTCGCCCACTATGAGGGCGGACCGACCGACAAGGCCGAGAGCTTCACCTGCGCCGCTCCATAGGGACGGGCGTTTCCCGCAAAAGTTCCCACGACTTCCCATTCGCTTGGGAAGCCTCCGATGCCGATCGTACAAGGCTTTTAGGCGATTCTTCCCACGTTCCCACCACTCCCTCTTTTGCAAGATTCGGTGGATAATTTCGAGCGCCCGCGGACCTAGCCCTTCTTCGGGGACCAGCCATAGGCCTTGGCGCAGGCGCCGCCCATCAGCATGGCGCGCTCGCTGTCGCTCAGCCGCTTGGTCTCGAGGAACGGCTTCACCGCCTGCTCGTAGTTCACGACGGCGAAGGCGCGCGTCCAGTCGGTGCCCCACAGGCAGCGCTCGAAGCCCCAAGCCTCGAAGATACGGGCCAGCGGATCCCAGATGTCCGGAAACGGATAGGGCTGCTTGGACAGG
>DASXQC010000172.1:0-10904 GCA_036493235.1 Reyranella sp. | reverse complement strand
CCCGAGGCGAGCGCGTCGGGGATCTTCACCCGACCCAGGATAATGCCGTCGAGCGTGGCGCGCGTGGTGATGATCGAGGCCGCCGGCTTGTCCGCGACAGAGCCCAGCCGATGCGTCAGCGTGCAGTTCTTCAAGGTCAGCGCGAGCTTTTCCTGCCGGTCTGTAAAATGCCAGTTCACCACCATCGACTGGCCCACCGCCTTTGCCGGATCGAGGCGAACCGCCAGCATGTCGAAGAACACGTCGGTCGACAGGCCGCGCAGGGTGTCCGCCGCCATCGTGCCGCGCGCTGGCACCTGGAACACGCCGTGGCGCAACTCCTGGGCGCCGTACAGGAAGGCGTTGCGCCAGGTCGCCGATTCGGCCTGGTAGCCCATCTGCTCCAGCGCATCGGCGCACAGCGCGCGCGCCTCGCTGTTGCCCGGCTCGGCGAACACAACCTCCTTAATCACCTGTGCGACCCAGCGGAACTCGCCCTTGGCGAAGTCGGCCTTCGCCCGTGCGATCACCGCCGCCGCGCCGCCCATGTACTCGACGAACTTCTTCGCTGCCGGCGCCGGCGGCAGCGGATGGAGATTGCACGGATTGCCGTCGTACCAGCTGAGGTATCGCTGGTAGACCGCCTTCACGTTGTGGCTGACCGTGCCGTAGTAGCCGCGGACCGACCAGCGGTCGGCCAGGCCGGGCGGCAGGTCGATCACCTCGGCGATCTCGGCCGGCCGCCAGCCCTTGTTCATGTAGCGCAGCGTCTGGTCGTGGATGTGCTTGTAGAGATCTCGCTGCGCCTCGAGATGCTCGAGCACCGCGTCACGGCCCCAGGTCGGCCAGTGATGCTGGCCGATCAGCACCTCGGTGCGCGGCCCGTACATCTCGATGGCATCGGCGATGTACTTCGACCAGATGCGCGGATCGCGCACCACCGAGCCGCGCAACGGGATGAAGTTGTGCAGCAGCGGGCAGGCATTCTCCGCCATGTTGAGCACGCCGAGCTGCGGATAAAACATGTGCATCTCGGCCGGCGCCTCGGTCTCGGGCGCGAGCTGGAAGACGATCTCCAATCCGTCGATCACATGCGTCTCGACCGCCTTCGCGATGCTGAGGGTCGGCGCGATCAGTCCGGCCGTACCGCGAGCGATGCCCTTGCCCAGGCCAGCGTCGACCTGCCCGCGCGCGCCGCGCGGCAGCATGGTGCCGAACTGGAACTGCGAGCGGCGGAACATCGGCAGGCCGGCCAAGACGGTCTCGCCGCCGACGGCATCCATGAAGCCTGCCGGCGCGATCACCTCGACCTTGCCCGAAGCGACGTCGGCCTCGTCGACCACGCCGCGAACGCCGCCGTAATGATCGACGTGGCTGTGGGTGTAGATCACCGCGACGACCGGCTTCTTCGGCCGATGGGCGAAGTAGTGCGCCAGCGCCGCGCGCGCAGGTTCGGCGGTGGTCAGCGGATCGATCAGGATCACGCCGTTGTCGCCTTCGAGCACCGTCATGTTGGCGATGTCGAAGCCACGCAGTTGGTAGACGCGCTCGGCCACCTTGAACAGGCCGTTGGCCATGTTGAGGCGCGCCATGCGCCACAGGCTGGGATTGACCGTCGACGGTGCGAGCTCGCCGTCGATGAAGGCGTATTCGCCGAGGTTCCACAGCACCGTGCCGCTCTCGGTCTTCACGATGCCCTCGGGCACCGGCGCGATCAGCCCGCGCTGCGTGGCCTCGAAGTCGCGCGTATCGGCGAACGGCAGGTGCGCGGCCATCGCCGCATTGGCAGCGCGCGTGGCGGGCTCGGCATCGCGCGCTGCGTCGAGATGCGACGCCGGCACCGGAACGGCGGACTTGGTCATTTGTCTTCCTCTTGATTGCCCAACGCGCCACTCTGCGAATCGCCATGGCCAAGCGCAAGCTCCCGCTCTCGACCATCCGGAAAGTCGCGCTGTCCTTCCCCGGCGTCGAGGAAAGCACCTCCTACGGAACACCTGCCTTCAAGCTCAGGAAGAAGCTGCTCGTACGGCTGCACCAGGACGGCGCGTCGCTGGTGCTGAAGGTCGGCGACGCCACGCGCGACCACCTGCTGCAGGCCGATCCCGACACCTTCTTCATCACCGATCACTATCGCGGCTACCCGTACGTGCTCGCCCATCTCGACCGGCTCAGCCCCGACGACCTGCGCAAGCTGATCGAACGGGCGATCGCCGCACGTTGACGCTCCCCGATAAACGGGGATTCTGCCAAAAATGGATAAAACGGTCGAAAACCGCCGAAAACGGATTCCTGCGTGCACGGCAGACGTTGACACGTGGTTATCGTTCATAATAGATTAATCTACACTGAACGATCATCCGAGGCAAGCTCTTTCCATCGAGCGGCTGCTCGTCGTTGCCGGCCCGTGGCGATGTCCACGCGCTCTCGGAAAAGCCAAGCCTAGAAAATGTGCCAGGCCACGCCGAGGTAGAACGTGCTCTCCATCGTTCCCGGCAGCGGTGCCGAGTTCGCGGGATAGGGCGTGCTGCCGAACTTGTTGAGCCAGAAGCGGTAGCCGACGAAGGCGTCGAACAGGTTGGGCCGGTCGGCCGCCAGCTTCCCGATGTCGAGCGTCAGCCGGTTGTCGGTCTCGAACTCGGCGAGGGTCTGCACGCCGAAGCCGTCGGTGCCCTTGGGCAGGATCAGAAGGCTGAAGCCGCTCAAGCGCAACGGCACGCCGGTGACGTCGAGCGGCTGCATGTACTGCATCTCGAAGGTCGCGGTCGACTGAAACGAGACGTACTCCGACGTTCCCGGCGGATTGCCGAGCAGCGGCACGAGGCCGTTGTGATTCCACTCCTTGTAATAGGCGGCGGCGATATTGAGGTAGCCCGGCACGTCGAACGCAAGCTGCAGGCCGGCGATGATGTCGCGCTGGCGGGGATCGAACGCGGTGTTCTTGGTGTTGGCGTCGCCGCCGACATAGAGCGACAGGTCGCGCAATGGCCCGACATGGAACGTCTCGGTGCCGCTCAACTGGTTGAAGCTCAAGGTGCCGCGATAGGTGCCGAACACCTCGAGCGCGCCGCTGCCGATGCCACCGCCGTCGGACGGCAGCGGAAAGCCCGGGCCGCCCCACGGGTACTGGGGATCGCGGTTGTCGGACAGCAGGAAGTCGATGTTCACGAAGTTGGTGCCGTACCTCCAGGCATCGAAGTGGGTGAGGCTGACGACGTTCTTGCTCACCGGAAAGGCCACGCCGGGCTCCGCGCCGGTGAACTCGTGCCAATAGCTGACCTGGGTGTCGCTGATGGCGGTGAACGCGGGCTTCTTTTCGGCCGGCGACGTGGCGGGCTCATCGGGCTGCGCCTGCGCCGCCGCGCCGCTCAACAGGACGACAAGACAGCCGAGCCAGCGGAGCCCGGCGGACAATGGCAGTCCCATTCCATCCTTTCAGCGGCAGTCTTCGACGCGAGGATACAGCCTTCTTCGCCTTTCGCCCGAAGCGGATACGGTTGATACAAATCCGCAAACTCTCCCCATATGAATGAGGAGGGTTGCGCGTCGCCGCTTCCTCAGCCCTCGACCTTGATGTCGTTGTCCTTCACGACCTTGGTCCAGCGCTCGGTCTCGAACACCAGCTTGTCGTGATAGGCCTGCGGCGTGCTGCCGGTCGTGACGAAGCCGAGCTCGCCGAACTTCTTCCTCACCGCCGGATCCTTGACGATCTCGAGGCAGAGCGTGTTCAGGCGCTCGACCACGCTCGACGGAATGCCGGCCGGTGCGACGATGCCGTAGAACACGGCGCTCACCAGGTCGGGCATGCCGAGCTCGACGACCGTCGGCACCGACGGGCACATCGGCGAGCGTTCGGCCGAGGCGACGCAGATGCCGCTCATGCGGCCGGCTTCGACGTGGTTGCCCGACGGCAGCACGACATCGACCAGGATCGGCACGTGGCCGCCCATCACGTCGCGGATGACGTCGGCCGAGCCCTTGTAGCCGACCACTTCCATGTTGAGCTTGTTGCGCGTCTTGAACAGCTCGCCCCACAGGTGCGGCTGGTTGCCGATGCCCGAGCAGGCGAAGCGGAACTTCTCCGGCTGCTTCTGCGCCCACTCCATGAACGAGTGATAGTCCTTGAACGGCTGGTCCTTGTTGGCCGCGATCATGTCGGGGATGTCGGCGATCGACGAGATCGTCTGGAAATCCTTGAGCGGCTCGAACGGCTGCTTGAGGCCGAGGGCTGCGTTGGTCGCCAGCGTCGTGCTGCCGAGCAGCAGCGTGTGGCCGTCCGGCTTGGCCTTGGCCACCGTCTCCATGCCGATGATGGTGTTGCCGCCGCCCTTGTTCTCGACGATCACCGTCTGGTTGAGCAGCTGGCCGAGCTTCTCGGCGACGACACGGCCCGCCGTGTCGGTGGCGCCGCCCGGAATGTACGGCACCACGATCCTGATCTGCTGGCTCGGCCAGGTCTGGGCCCGAACCGCGGAGGCCCCGACGATGGTCCAGCCGGCAGCCGCCAGTACGCTACGACGCTTGAGCATTTTTACGCTTCCCCCTTCTTAGTCCCTCTCCCGTCAAAGCGCCTTCTGAGGCGCGACACGGGGGAGGTGTCAGCGTCTTACGCTGACGGAGGGGGAAAGCAACGCGGACGCTGCTTCCCGTTTCGGATCATGATCCGAAATCAACCGACATCTTTTATGGGGCTCTCCCCCTCCGTCGGCGATTACGCCGCCACCTCCCCCGTATAACGGGAGAGGGCTATTCTGCGGGCTTTAGCGCCGCCATGGCGTTGCGCCGTTCGCTGGGCAGAAACGAGATCGCGATCGTCGTGCACAGGGCAACGATGGAGAGCGTCATCAGCAGCGTCGGGAAGCCGGCGGCCTTCACCGACGGGCCGATCGCCGCCACCACCATCGAGCTGACGCCGAAGCCGATCGCCAGCCGCATGCCGGTGACGCGGCTGCGCATGCGGTCGTCGACGTAGCGCACGATCATCGCGTCGGTGAACGGGATGGCGCCGAACACGAACACCATGAACAGCGTCGTCACCAGGATCAGCGCCCAGCCCTCGGCATAGGCCGCGAGCAGGAACAGCGGGATCTGGGCGATCAGGATCGGCAGATAGATGGTCTTGAGTGGATAGCGGTCGATCAGCGAGCCGACCACGAGCTGCATCAGCGAAGCCACGGTGAACACGCCGAACAGCACCATGCTGAGCAGCGCCGGATCGGCCGCGAGCTGGGCGATGCGCGCCTTCAGCATCTCGCCATTGGAGTTGGTCGTGAAGTTGAAGACGATCGAGCCGGTGACGGCGGCGCAGGTCATGATGAAGAACACGCGCGCCATCACGTCGGGCGGCAGGTCGAGCATCTTGGCCTTGCGCCTGGCCGGCGCTTCCTGCTCCTTCGGCACCAGGGTGGCGAACAGCACGGCGGCGATCAGGCAGACGATGCCCGGCACGATATAGGCCATCTGCCAGCCGTAGCGCGTCGCCAGCAGTACCGACAGGCTGGCGCCGATGGCGATGCCGAGATTGCCGACCAGGCCGTTGACGCCAATCACGAAGCCCGGGCGATCGGAGCCCTGCACGATCATCGGAATGCCGACCGGATGGTAGATCGAGGCGAAGGCGCCCATCACCGTCAGCGCCGCACCGATCTGCCACTTGTTCTGGGCGAGCGAGATCAGCAGGCACGACACGCCGATGCCAGCGAAGAAGATGATCATCATCTGGCGGCGGCCCCAGGAGTCGCCGAGCTTGCCCGAGACGATCGAGCCCGCGCCGAACATGAACGAGGCACCGAACGCATAGGGCGTCAGTTCCTTCCAGTCGGCGCCCCACACCCCGGCGATCACGCTCACCGTGTAGAGGAAGATCGCGATGACCCAGTGGTCGACCGCGTGGCCGAGGTTGAGCAGGAGAGACGTCGGGCTGGTCAGCTTCATGACTCGCGTTTCACTCCAATCATCCTGCTGGGACCGCGCCACTAAAGCTCCACGCTTTAGTGGCACGGTCCCAGCACAGAAAAGATAAGGAAAGCGCCCGTGGCTGTCTTGCGCTAGAATGCCAAACAATGTCGCAAAACGGCCAGCGCTCCACCAATCCACAGGACTATCAGCACGTCCTGCGCGCGGTCGCGGCCATGCCCAAGGAGTTCGCCTGCGGCTTCGAGATCCTGCCGCATCACCATGAGCGGGCGCAGCTGATCTATGCCACCGCAGGGACCGTGCGGGTATCGACCGAGGACGGCGTCTGGGTGGTACCACCCCTGCGTGCGGTCTGGGTGCCAGCCGGCGTTACCCACAGCCTCGTCATGTTGAGCGACACCACCATGCGCACGCTCTATGTGCGCGAGGACGCGGCGGTCTCGATGCCGACCGTCTGTCGCGTGCTGTCGATGACGCCTTTGCTGCGTGAGCTGATCGTGCGCGCGACCGAGCTGCCGGTGCAGTGGGACGAACAAGGCCCGGCCGGTCATGTCTTCGCCCTGATCATGTCGGAGCTGCAGGGCCTGCAGTCGCTGGGTCTGCAGCTACCGATGCCGCGCGACACACGCTTGCGGTCCCTGTGCCAGGCGCTGCTCGATTCACCCGGCGATCAACGGCCACTCGAAGCATGGGCCGAGACCATCAACACCAGCGCCCGCACCCTCGCCCGCCGCTTCCAGAGCGAGACGGGCCTGAGCTTCGGGGCATGGCGGCAACAGGCGCGCGTGCTGGAAGCGATGGGCCGGCTGGGCGGTGGCGCACCCGTCACCGAAGTGGCCTTCGATCTTGGTTATGAAAGCGTCAGCGCCTTCAGCGCCATGTTCCATCGCGCGACCGGCGCTTCGCCAAGCCAGTTCCGCGGGCGCCCTCAGGCGCAATGAAAAATCCCTTCTACCCCTATGGGATTATGGTGTCGCAGCAACTCCTTAGCACACAGAAACCTTGACGGAATGGGCGCAAATCTCCCCAATGCGCCTCCCAGTTGGGATACTCTAAACCGTCATTCAGCCAGAATCGGCAAGCTGCTCCCGCAGCCCCGGAGTGAGTTAGTTTGAAGCCGACCGACATCACGAATCCCGACTATTTCCACAAGGTCGTGGATTGCCAGTGGGCATGCCCCGCGCATACCCCTGTCCCCGAATACATCCGCTTGATCGCTCACGGGCGCTACTCCGACGCCTACATGATCAACTGGAAATCCAACGTCTTCCCGGGAATTCTCGGCCGCACCTGCGACCGACCCTGCGAGCCGGCCTGCCGCCGCTCCCGCGTCGAGGACGAGACCCTGGTGAAGGGCAAGAAGGAGCCGGTCGCGATCTGCCGTTTGAAGCGCGTCGCCGCCGACTACAAGGACGACGACGGTATCCTGGCGGCCATGCCCAAGGCGCCGGCGAAGAACGGCAAGCGCGTCGCCTGCGTGGGCGGCGGACCGGCCTCGCTGACCGTCGCGCGCGATTTGGCGGTGCTGGGCTACGAGATCGTCATCTACGACCAGGATCCTAAGCTCGGCGGTTTCATCCGCACCCAGATCCCGCACTTCCGCCTGCCCGAGTCGGTGATCGACGAGGAGGTCGGCTACATCACCGGCATCGGCAACATCGAGTTCCGCCATCAGAAGGTCGACTCGATGAAGGCCGTGCTGGCCGAAGGCTACGACGCGCTGTTCGTCGGCTCCGGCGCACCGCGCGGCCGCGACCTCGACGTGCCCGGCCGCCAGGAAGCCGCGGAAAACATCCACATCGGCCTCGACTGGCTGAGCTCGGTCTCGTTCGGCCATACCACCAAGGTCGGCAAGCGCGTGATCGTGCTGGGCGGCGGCAACACCGCGATGGACTGCTGCCGCACCGCCCGCCGGCTCGGCGGCGAGGACGTGAAGGTGATCGTCCGCTCCGGCTTCGAGGAGATGAAGGCGTCTCCCTGGGAGAAGGAAGACGCGATGGGCGAGGACATCCCCATCCTCAACATGCTCGTCCCGAAGGAAGTGAAGCACGACAACGGCAAGATCAAAGGCGTGCTGTTCGAGGAAGTGGTCGCCAAGTACGACGACAAGGGCCGCCGCTCGCTGGTGGCGTCGGGCAAGCCCGATCAGTTCCACGAGTGCGACGACGTGCTGGTCGCGATCGGCCAGGAGAATTCCTTCCCGTGGATCGAGAAGGACGCCGGCATCGAGTTCGATCGCTGGGGCCTGCCCAAGCTCAACGAGGCGACGCTGCAGAGCACTCAGCCGAAGGTGTTCTTCGGCGGCGACGCGGCGTTCGGCCCGAAGAACATCATCTGGGCGGCCGCGCACGGCCATGACGCGGCGATCTCCATCCACAAGATGCTGATCGGCGAAAAGGTCGAGGACCGGCCGGCGCCGGGCGTCAACATCGTCTCCCAGAAGATGGGCATCCACGAGTGGAGCTACGACAACGCTCCGACCATCGACCACCGCTTCAAGGTCCCGCACCGCAAGAAGGAGGAAGCGCTCAAGAACATCATGGCGGAGGTCGAGCTCGGCTTCGATCCCAAGCTCGCCTTCGAGGAGGCGCGGCGCTGCCTGAACTGCGACGTGCAGACGGTGTTCTCGGGCAAGCTGTGCATCGAGTGCGACGCCTGCGTCGACATCTGCCCGATGGACTGCATCAGCTTCACCGAGAACGGCGAGGAAAAGGATTTGCGCACGCGCCTGATGGCGCCGGCGATGAACCCGACGCAGGACCTCTACATCGGCAATGACCTCAAGACCGGCCGCGTGATGGTGAAGGACGAGGATGTCTGCCTGCACTGCGGCCTGTGCGCCGAGAGGTGCCCGACCGGCGCCTGGGATATGCGCAAGTACTACACGGAAATGACTCACGCGGAGCACGCATGCCGCAAGCAATAGCCGCCGTTAACGATTTCGTCGTCAAGTTCGCGAACGTCAACGGGTCGGGATCGGCCTCTGCCAACGAGCTGTTCGCCCGATCGATCCTCCGCATGGGCGTGCCCGTCAGCCCGCGCAACATCTTCCCGTCGAACATCCAGGGCCTGCCCACGTGGTACGAGGTCCGTGTCACCGAGAAGGGTTATCTCGGCCGGCGCGGCGGCGTCGACTTGATGGTGGCGATGAACCCGCAGACCTGGGCGCAGGACGTCAAGGAGATCGAGCCGGGCGGCTACCTGTTCTACGACTCGACCAAGCCGATGCCGTCCTCGATGTTCCGCGAGGACATCACCGTGATCGGCGTGCCGCTCACCGCGATCACCAACGCGACCTACAGCGACGCCCGCCAGCGCCAGCTGTTCAAGAACATCATCTATGTCGGCGCCCTGTCGGTGCTGCTCGACATCGACGAGAAGAAGATCCAGGGGCTGTTCGGCGAGCAGTTCAAGGGCAAGGAAAAGCTGATCGACTCCAACGTCAAGGCGCTGCAGCTCGGCCGCGACTGGGTCAAGCAGCACATCGACGTCGACGCAGTGAAGCTCAAGGTCAGGCCGTCCAACAACGTCGGCAACCGCATCTTCGTCGAAGGCAACAACGCCGCGGCGCTCGGTGCCGTCTATGGCGGCGCAACGGTCTGTGCGTGGTACCCGATCACGCCCTCCTCCTCGCTCGCCGAGGCGTTCCAGTCGCATTGCAAGCGGCTGCGCCACGACAAGGAAACCGGCAAGGCCAAGTACGCCATCATCCAGGCCGAGGATGAGCTCGCCTCGATCGGCATGGTGATCGGCGCCGGCTGGAACGGCGCGCGCGCCTTCACCAGCACGTCGGGCCCGGGCATCTCGCTGATGACCGAGTTCATCGGCCTCGCCTCGTTCGCCGAGGTGCCGGCGGTGATCGTGAACGTGCAGCGCGGCGGGCCGTCGACCGGCATGCCGACCCGCACCCAGCAATCCGACCTGCTCTCCTGCGCCTACGCCTCCAACGGCGACACCAAGCACGTGCTGCTGTTCCCCGAGGATCCGCGCGAGTGCTTCGAGTTCACCGCCGAGGCGCTCGACCTCGCCGACCGACTGCAGACGCCGGTGTTCGTGATGACCGACCTCGACATCGGCATGAACCACCGCCTGTGCGAACCGTTCAAGTGGGACGAGAACCGCCAGCTCGACCGCGGCAAGGTGATGACCGCCGAGGAGCTCGAGGCCGGCAAGAATTTCGGCCGCTACCTCGACGTCGACGGCGACGGCATCCCGTTCCGCACCTATCCCGGCACGCACCCGACCAAGGGCTCGTACTTCACCCGCGGCACCACCAAGGACGAGTACGCCAAGTACTCCGAAGAGGGTGCGGTGTACGTGCGCAACATGGAGCGGCTGCAGAAGAAGTTCCACACGGCGGCGAAGATCGCGCCGCAGCCGCTGCGCTACTCCTCACCCAAGCCCACCAGGTACGGCGTGATCTACATCGGCTCGACCAGCCCGGCGATGGCCGAAGCACTGGACCACCTCGAGGCCGATGGCAACCACGTCAACGCGCTGCGCGTGCGGTCCTTCCCGTTCGCCCAGGCGGTCGAGGACTTCATCCACGAGCACGACAAGGTGTTCATCGTCGAGCAGAACCGCGACGCCCAGCTGCGCACCATGCTGATGGCCGACTTCACGCTCGACGCCCGCAAGCTGATCCCCGTGCTGCATTACGACGGCACGCCCATCACCGCCCGCTTCATCGCCGGCGACATCGCCAAGAAGCTCGACCAGATGAAGGTCGTCCCGTTCGAGAAGGCCGCGTCATGACCTACATCGCAAAGCCGAAGCTCCACCATCCTTCGCTGGTCAAGAACAAGGCCGGCTTCACCCGCCGCGACTACGAAGGCGCGGTCTCGACGCTGTGCGCCGGCTGCGGGCATGACTCGATCAGCGCCGCGATCATCCAGGCCTGCTACGAGCTCGATATCCTGCCGCACCAGGTGGCCAAGCTCTCCGGCATCGGCTGCTCGTCCAAGGCGCCGACCTACTTCGTGGGCGCCAGCCACGGCTTCAACACCGTGCAC
>DASXQC010000171.1:0-13115 GCA_036493235.1 Reyranella sp. | reverse complement strand
CAGCTCGTCGACCGCGGTGTCGACCTCCTGCTCGGTGGTGAACCGGCCGAGGCCGATGCGCAGCGAGGTGTGAGCCATCTCCTCCTCGACACCGAGCGCACGTAGCACATAGCTGGGCTCCAGTGACGCCGAGGTGCAGGCCGAGCCGGACGACACCGACAGGCCCTTGATGCCCATCATCAGCGACTCGCCCTCGACAAACGCGAAGCTGATGTTGAGGTTGCCCGGGATGCGGTGCTCGAGGTCGCCGTTGACGATGATGTCGGTCAGCTTGTCGTTCAGGCCCTTGAGCATGCGCTCCTGCAGCTTCTTCAGCCGCTTGGCCTCGCTGTCCATCTCCTTCAAGCAGATCTCCGCCGCTTCGCCCAGCCCGACGCACAGCGGCGTCGGCAGCGTGCCCGAGCGAAAGCCGCGCTCCTGGCCGCCGCCGACGATCAGCGGCACCAGGCGGACGCGGGGCTTGCGGCGGACGTAAAGCGCGCCGATGCCCTTGGGTCCGTAGATCTTGTGGCCCGAGATGCTCATCAGGTCGATGTTCATCTTCTCGACGTCGAGATGGATCTTGCCGGCGGCCTGTGCCGCGTCGGTGTGGAAGAAGGTCTTCTTCTCGCGGCAGATCTTGCCGATCTCCTCGAGCGGCTGGATCACGCCGATCTCGTTGTTCACCGCCATGACCGAGACGACCACCGTCTTGTCCGTGATGGCGTTGCGCAGCACCTCGAGATCGATCAGGCCGTTCTTCTGCACCGGCAAGTACGTGACCTCGAACCCGCTCTGCTCGAGGTGGCGACAGGTGTCGAGCACGCACTTGTGCTCCGTCACGGTGGTGACGATGTGGTTCTTGCGGTCCTTGTAGAACTCGGCGACGCCGCGGATGGCGAGGTTGTTCGACTCGGTGGCGCCCGAGGTGAAGATCACTTCCTTCTCGTCGGCGCCGATCAGCTTGGCCACCTGGCCGCGCGCCTTCTCGACGCCCTCTTCCGCCTCCCAGCCGTAGGAGTGGCTGCGCGAATGGGGATTGCCGAATTTGTAGGTGAAGTACGGCAGCATCGCCTCGAGCACGCGCGGGTCCATCGGCGTGGTCGCTTGGTAATCCAGGTAGATCGGCTGGTCGTTCCGCCGGATCTGCTTGATGGCGTTCATGCTAACCCCTTGGAATCCTTACGCTGCCCGACTCGCTGCCGGCTGAGAAATATCCGAGTGTGTTACTCGGATATATAGCCCCTGCCAAGCCGCGATCAAGCGATCAATATCCTCAAAAACCGTGTTCCAGCCGCAACTTATGCGGATTGCCGTCTCGGCTTCGGCAGGCTCTACGCCCATCGCCGTCAGGACCGCCGACCGAGCCACCTTGCCCGAGGAGCAGGCCGAGCCGGCGCTGACCGCTACGCCCGCGAGATCGAGCGCCATCACCTGCGTCTCCGCCTTCACGCCCGGCATGGAGAGGCAGGTCGTGTTGGGGAGCCGCGGCGCTCCCGCGCCATAGACCTTGCCCGGCAGGCTCGCCTCGATGCGATCGCGCAGCGCCGACACATCGAGCCCGTCGCGCGAGGCTGCGGCTGCGGCGCCGAAGGCCGCGATGCCGGCGACGTTCTCCGTCCCGGCCCGACGATTGGCTTCCTGCCCGCCACCGACGCGATCGGTCACAAACGGCGCACCATCACACACGACCAATGCGCCCACCCCTGTCGGGCCGCCGAGCTTGTGGGCGGAGAGACTGAGATAGTCGACGCCCAGGCCATGCAGATCGACCGACACCTTGCCGACCGCCTGCACCGCGTCGCAGTGCACCAGCGCCCCCGCTCCGCGCGCGAGGCGCACGACCTCGGCGATCGGCTGGATCACGCCGGTCTCGTTGTTGGCGAACATCACCGACACCAGCGCGGGCTTGTCGGCCAGCATCCGCTCGAGTGCGGCAAGATCGATCACGCCGTTGCCGTCGACAGGGATGTGCTCCGGATCCGGGATGCGCTCGGCGTCCGGCACGGCCTTGAGCACGCTCTCATGCTCGATCGCCGACACCAGCACGCGCTTCTGCCCCCGCAGCGCCAGATTGTTCGCTTCGGTGCCGCCCGAGGTGAACACGACCTCGCCCGGCAGTGCACCAACCAGCGCCGCGACCTGTTTGCGCGCTTTGTCGATTTGCGCACGGGCCGCCCGACCAGGCCGGTGAACCGACGACGGATTGCCGCCCGCACGCAGCGCGTCGACCATGGCGTCGAGCGCCACCGGCCGCATCGGGCTGGTCGCGTTGTGGTCGAGGTACGTGTACGCGGCGGCCATCACGCTGCTCAGCTGGCAGCAGCCATCGAATCGGAATTGGCAGGAGCCGGCGGCGCCTCGGCGATGCGCGGCGAGAGCTTGCGCTCCAGCACGTCGTGCAGGGTCACCGAGCTCAGGAAAACGTGGATCTGGTTGCCGAGCTCCTCCCACAGGTCGTGCGTCAGGCACTTGCTGCGGTCGGCCCGGCAGCCCGCCTGACCCATCTCGGTGCAGCGGGTCGCCTTGATCGGCTCGTCGACGGCCAGGATGATTTCCGACACCCGGGTCTCGGCCGAGCCACGCGCCAGGCGGTAGCCGCCACCCGGACCGCGCACGCTCTTCACCAGTTCGGCGCGGCGCAGACGGGCAAAAAGCTGCTCCAGATATGACAAAGAGATTTCCTGCCGAGCCGCGATGTCACTGAGGGACACGGGTTTGGCCTGGGCATGACGGGCCAGGTCGACCATCGCCATAACGGCGTAACGGCCCTTGGTGCTGAGCTTCACAGCATCCTCCTCCGCCTTAAAGGTCTTGAAAACCAAGGCGTTGCTACGATATTCCAGCCCCCCGGACAGGGTTCTGGGAAAAACCAACCAGTCGGCTCGGATTTAATAAACCCGAGTAGGCAGGTCAAGTATTAAGATTTCTTCGCATTTTGCTGCCGTTTGCCCGTCCTGGCGGCCAATAATGACGAATAACCGGAGTTCAGATGCCTGACGTGATGTTTATCGGCCCCGAGGGTCGCCTCGAAGGCCGCTATCACCAGAGCAAAGAAGAGCACGCGCCGATTGCGCTGATCCTCCATCCTCACCCGCAATACGGCGGGACCATGAACCACAAGGTGGTTTTCTCGCTGTTCCATGTGTTCGTGAACCGCGGCTTCTCAGTGCTGCGCTTCAACACGCGCGGCGTGGGCCGCAGCCAGGGCCGCTTCGACAATGGCATGGGGGAGTTGAGCGACGCTGCCGCAGCGCTCGACTGGCTGCAGGCGATGAACGCCGACGCCAAGTCGTGCTGGATCGCCGGCTACTCGTTCGGCGCGTGGATCGGCATGCAGCTGCTGATGCGCCGACCGGAGATCGACTGCTTCATCTCGGTCGCCCCGCCCGCCAACAGCTACGACTTCGGCTTCCTCGCGCCCTGCCCTTCGTCCGGCCTGATCGTCGGCGCGGAGAAGGACGAGGTCGTGCCGCTCGCCGACATCCAGAAGCTGGTGGCGCGGCTTAGCCTGCAGAAGGGCATCACGGTCGAATCGCGCACCATCAGGGGCGCCAACCACTTCTTCCACGACTCGCTCGACAAGCTCGCGGTCGAGGTCGACCGCTACGTCGCCAAGTGCCTGATCAACCCGCCGGGCCGGGCGACTTCCAACAAAGAGCCGTAAGACAGACGACGGCCTAGGCTGGCAGGTGCAGCCGCCCGCCGCTCAGCGGCCGCGGCGCGCCGGTCGTCGTCGGGAAGGTAAGCGGCAGGCCGCGCAGCGAGCGCACCGCCAGGAACGCGAAGGCCTGCGCCTCCAGAGCATCGCCGTCCCAACCCAGGGTCGATGCCGGCACGACGGACGTGCCCGTCTCCGCCGCGATCGCCGCCAGCAAGGTCGGATTACGTGCGCCGCCCCCGGTGACGATCCACTGCTTCGCCGCCTGCGGGAAATAGGCCGCCGCCAGAGAGATTGCGCGCGCTGTCGCAAGCGTGAGTGTCGCCGCACCATCTATCACCGACAGGCCGTCGGCCCAGGTGTCGTTGAAATCGCCGCGGTCGAGTGACTTCGGCGGCTTGCGCGCGAAGTAGCGGTGCTCGACCCAGCGCTCGAGCCTCGATCGATCGACCTTGCCCGACGCTGCGAGCGCACCGTCGCGATCGAAGCGCTGGCCGGCGCGACGGGCGCACCAGTCATCGATCGGGCCGTTGCCCGGCCCGGTATCGAAGGCCAGTAGCGAGTCGTCCTCGCCGATCCAGGTGACATTGGCGACGCCGCCGATATTCACCACGGCGATCGGCCGCGGCAGGTCGCGCACCAAAGCGGCGTGGAACACCGGCACCAGCGGCGCGCCCTGCCCGCCCGCCGCGACGTCGGCGCCGCGCAGGTCATTGATCACGCGCACGCCCAGCGCTTTCGCAAGTCCTGCACCGTCGCCGATCTGCCAGGTGAAGCGCCGCTCGGGCCGGTGCGTGATGGTCTGGCCATGGAACCCGGCGACGTCGAGCGAGTCGAGCGGAACGCCATGGGTCGTCGACCAGAGCCTGGTCGCGGCCACATGGGTTTGCGTCACGGCTAGCTCGGCTGCCGCCGTCGCCTCGTTGGGTTGCTCGGCTGCGAACGCCGCCCGGATCAATCGCCGGACCTCGTCGGGATAGGGAACGGTCAGGGTCGGCCCGAACGACGCCACGCGCTCGCCGTCGGTGTCGATCAGCGCCACATCGACGCCGTCGACCGATGTCCCGCTCATCAGGCCGAGTGCACGCATCAAGCTTCGGGGCTATTGGCCGTCATTACAGCGCCGTGTTACACCCGCGGCCCTTCTGGGACAAATCCTGGGCAACTGTCGGGCGGAGAGATGGCGGCCTTCAAGTCGGACTTCATGCGGATCGTGCACGAGCGCGGCATGGTGCATCAGACCAGCGACGCCGCGCGCCTCGATGAGCTGCTGTCGACCGGAACCCGCACGGCCTATATCGGTTTCGACTGCACCGCCGATTCTCTGCACATCGGCTCGCTGATGCAGATCATGATGCTGCGCTGGTGGCAGAAGACCGGCCACAAGCCGGTCGTACTGATGGGCGGTGGCACCACCAAGATTGGCGATCCGTCGGGCCGCGACGAGACGCGCCAGCTCCTGACCGACGAGGCGATCGCGGGCAACATGGCCGGCATCCGGCGCGTGTTCGACAAATACATCGCGTTCGGCGACGGCCCGCGCGACGCGCTGATGGTCAACAATGCCGAGTGGCTCGACCAGCTGCTCTATGTCCCGCTGCTGCGCGACGTCGGCCGGCACTTCTCGGTCAACCGCATGCTGACGATGGATTCGGTGCGGATGCGGCTCGAGCGCGACCAGCCGCTCACCTTCCTCGAATTCAACTACATGATCCTGCAGTCCTACGACTTCGTGGAGCTGAAGAAGCGTCACGATTGCATCCTGCAGATGGGCGGCTCGGACCAGTGGGGCAACATCATCATGGGCACCGACCTCGGCCGCCGCATGGTGGGCGCCGAGTTGTTCGCCCTGACGACGCCGCTGATCACCACCTCGTCCGGCGCCAAGATGGGCAAGACGGCCGCCGGCGCGGTGTGGCTGAACGCCGAGCGCGTGTCGCCCTACGACTTCTGGCAGTACTGGCGCAACGTCGAGGACGAGGATGTCGGCCGCTTCATGCGACTGTTCACCGAATTGCCCCTCGATGAGATCGCCCGCCTCGAGAAGCTCGCCGGTCAGGAGATCAACGAGGCCAAGAAGGTCCTCGCCACCGAGATCACCAGGCTCTGCCATGGCGCCGCTGCCGCGGCCGAGGCCGAAGCGACGGCCCGCCGGACCTTCGAGGAAGGTGGCAAGGCCGAGAGCCTGCCCACGGTGACCGTGCTGCGCGCACAGCTCGTCGAAGGCATCGCGGCGTTCGAGCTGTTCCACCAGGCCGGGCTGGCGGCCAGTCGCACCGAGGCGCGCAAGCTGATCAAGGGCGGCGGCGGCCGGCTGAACGACCAGCCGATCGCGTCGGACACGGCCGTGATCAAGGAGAGCGACCTCGGCTCGGACGGCACGCTCAAGCTGTCGGCTGGCCGCAAGCGCCACGTGCTGGTGCGCCCGCAAGCCTAGAACTGTATCGTTTGAGGTACAGTGCGAGCGTTGTCTTGCGCTGGGGGCGCGCCACTCCAGTGGCGCGTCATGTCCATTGGACCGCGCATCCTGCACTCCTCATGATTGAGCGCATTCACGGATGAGCGCGCAGGATGCGCGCGGTCAATACGAGCATGAGAAGACGCGCCACTGGAGCGGCGCGCCCCCGCGAAAGAGAATCCAGAAAACCAATAATGCTCTAAGGTGCGCGGTCGACCGGAGCTTCGGAGCTGGAGCGCCCGTCGTAGGGCATGCTGGTGAAGAGTTCGCGTAGCGCGCCTGGCGTCATTGCCGACATCATGTTGACGTCGGACTTGAGATCGCCGAGGGGCCCATCCAGGCGATAGGCGATCGCGAACACACCGCCGTTCCGGCCGCCGGTCAGCAGCGGACCCAGCAGCGGCACGTTCGACAGCAGGTTGTTCAGCACGAAGCCCGGCACGACGATGCCGCGCAGATGCGCCTGATCGCCCGCCAGGTCGATGACGCCCGCAGCGGTGAGGCCGATCGACTTGTTGGCGGTATGGCCGTCCTTCAGCTCGATGCGGTCGCCGGTCTTGACGATCTGGGTCTCCAGCGCATCGAACGGCTGCAATGGGTCGCCGGCACGGTTCAACCCCTCGATGGTCGAGTTGAGCGTGCCGATGTCGGGCCTCGGCGTCACCTTTTGCAGGCTATAGGGGCCGAGCTTCAGCCGCCCCGTGAGCGGCGCCTCGGCGCCGCCGTCCTCGACCCGGCCGCGAAAATCAAGGAAGCCGCCGGAGAGGCCGTCGAGCCAGCCGGTTTCCCTCAGCAGGCCGCCGAAGTCGGAAACGTAGAGGTTGACGCTGCGGCCCTGCGCCCCCGGCGCCACCTTCAGAGTGGCCCCCTTGCCCGCGCCGATGCCGAGATTGGCCGCGATCATGCGATCGCCATTGAGTTCGAGCGTTCCGTTCAAGGAGCCGAGACTACCGCACTGGAGGGCGACGCGGTCGAGCTGCAGCAGGAACCGGGTGTTCTCCTGAGCGCGTGATGCCGGACCGCCAGGGTTGGCCTTGGCGAGATCCTCGCGCGCCTTCAGCATCGCACGCACGCGGCCGAGCTCGAGCGAGCGGCCGCGCAAGCCGACGTCCACGCTTCCGGCCGCGCTGCGGCGCCAGTCGGCCGAGATGTTGGTGCCCCCGACCGAAAGTTCGCCGAGCGCGACTTCCTGGACGTAGTTGTCCGCGCCGAACCGCACCTGCCCTTTGGTCTGCAGCCCGTTGGCATGCGCCTCGAAGTCTGCCGTCGACAGCTTGCCGCCCGGCGCGAGCTTCATGCCCATCGTCAGATGGCCGTCAGTGCCGGCATCCTTGCCCCAGGCGATCGGCGACGTGAGCTTGGCGCCCTTCAGGTCGAATTTGCCTTGCAGCTCGGCCGACCCGTCGTTCGCGACCTGGTAGGAGAAGCTCGTGACGTTCACCGGCCCGGAGACGTACGGTTCGGGCGACGGGAAGCCCGCCTTGGCGATCAGGCTCGCGGGAACCGTGCCCTTGAGCTCGTAGCGCTGGCGATAGGGTGAGCGCGGCGCGAACTGCTCGCGCCAGACGACGTCGACCGCGTTGCCGTCGAACTTGCCGACCCCGGTAACGTTGAGCTGCGAGTTGGCATAGACCAGCCGACCCACACCATCGGTGAGATCGACATTGCCGATCGCGTTTTTGAGGGAGAACGCCGACACCGCGGCCTCGGCCTTTATGTCGATGTCGGAGACGGTCAGCGCATTGAGTAGCGGGAAGGATAGCGTCACCTCGATCTCAGCGTTTCCACCCAGCCGCTTGGGATCATAGAGCGCGTCGCGCGGCAGGCCGAGCTTGGGTCGCGCCAGCAGAGCCTCGACCGCCGGCGCCGATCCCGTGATGGGCACGCGCAGCGATGCGGTTTGAGACGCAAGTCCGTCGAGACCGGTGAGATCGATCGTGGCCCCTGTCACTGCCAGACCGACCGCGTTGCCCTGCGCGATATCGAAGCGCATCGTACCGCCCTCGAAGCGCGCGTTGCCCGAAACGTTCAGCAGCTCGGGCATGTGCGGCATGTAGTGCACCGTCATGCCGCGATAGCCGAGGTAAGCCACGTTGCGATCGACGCTGAGCTGCGACAAGTCGTTGCCCGGCGTGCTGATGGAGAATTCGGTGCCGACGTCGAGCGAGCCGCTGCTCAGGTTGGCCAGAGCCCATGCCCGTCCGCCCTCGGCGAACTCGAGTGGCCAGTACTCACCAAGCTTGTCGATCGGGATGTTCTTGATCTCGGCCTTGCCGGAGAAGGTCTGCCCTGTCTCGGTACGCTGGCCGGTGCCCGTCACAGCGATCTTTGCGACGCCCATATCGACGTCGATATGATCGATCTTCGCGGTGTGTGTGGTCGCATCGACATGCGCCAGCGCGCTGACCGAGTGCACCTTGTGGGCGACCGGCAGAACGCCGGGCAAGGTGATGGTGCCGGCGCCGGCGGTGACTTCCATGGAGACGGTCCGCACCTCGCCGGCGCCATTGGCCTCGACCTTCAGCCGACCGGACAGCGCGATGTCGAGCCCGCGCAGCAGGACAGCATCGGGTGACAGGTCAGCCAGCATCGAGGGCTTTATGCCGTCGATCGCGGCCTCGAAGGAGATGTGGCTGCGGTCGCGCGAATAGGTGCCGTCGAGGTTGACATCGATCGGCTCGCCACTCTTGGGGCCGAGGAAAGTGGCCTTGGCCGAGATCTTCACGCCCGCCGCGTCGCGGTTGAGCCGCGCCTGAACGTCCGGCGCCAGCCAAACGACGCCGCTCGGCACGTCGCGCAGCGACACCCGCGCATGCACCACCTCGATCGTGTTGAGCTGGCCCAGTACCGAACGGTCGTTGTGCTCCGACAGGAGCTGGTCGATCAGCAGGTCGACCACCTCGGCCTGCGAATCGGGGTCGCTGCTCGCCAGCACCCGCTGCAGCATGCCGCCCTCACGGGCAATATCGGCCTCGAGGTTGGGCCGATTGACCACGATCGAGACCGGCCGCAGATGGCCGTTGATCACGCTCCGTGAATCGAAGGCGACGGCGATGCCCGGCGCCGAGGCGAGCTCGTGATTGCTGACGTCCGTCAGGTGCAGGCCGGTCAAGACCAGCCGCATCGGCTGCTTGAGGCCGCTCCATTCGGCATAGATGTGCTCGGCCCGGACCCGCACCGGGCCGGCCGGCGTGTCGAACTCGGTTGGCAGGAAGGGGCGCGCGATCTCGAGGTCGACCGGCCCGGATAGTAGACGCAGCACGACCGCGGTCATCAGGACGGCCGCGATGGCGACGACAATCGTCACCACACGCGCACAAAACCGATACGTCCGGATCACCAATGCTCGTTACTTCCGCGTTGACCGAGGGCAGCTGCAACGCCCAATCTACCGGGCGTCCCTTCCCATGTCTTGGCTTTCAACTGTCCGCCTGCCGCAACCGTATAACCCAGAGCGGCTCGCGGTCGCCTGGACCCGCTGGCGTGAGACGGCCGCAATGCCGGACGATCCCGCCGCCACCGCCCTGCTCGACGCGTTGTTCGGCAACAGTCCTTATCTAACCGAGACCGCGCTACAGAGCCCGAGTTTCATGGCCGATCTGTGGCGCGCCGGCCCCGACGCCGCGCTGGCGCTGCTCGACCAGGGCATCGAGACCGTGCGCGCCGAAGCTCGCTCGGGTGCAGTCCCCGAGGCGGTTGCGCCGCGGCTAAGACGGCTGAAGCGCAGCGTCGCCCTCACCGTCGCCGTCGCCGACATCGCCGGGGCCTGGCCGCTCGAGCGCATTACCGGCACGCTGAGCCGCTTCGCGTCGGCCTGCATCGATGCCCTTATCGCGGCGATCCTGCTCCAGCTCGAACGCGAGGGAAATCTGGCGCTCGGCGGCGATCCCCAGGCGGCCGCCTTCACCGTGCTCGGCATGGGCAAGCTCGGCGCCGACGAACTCAACTACTCGAGCGACATCGACCTCATCCTGCTCTACGACCGGGAGGCGCCGGCGATCGCAGCCAACGAGCAGCTCTCGCGCCACTTCGTGCGCGTTTCGCGCATGCTGGTGCAGCTGATGTCGGAGGCGTCGGTCGACGGCTACATCTTCCGTACCGACCTCCGGCTCAGGCCCGATCCCGGCTCGACGCCGCTCGCCATGTCGGTCCAGGCGGCCGAGCTATACTACGAGAGCGTCGGGCAGAACTGGGAGCGCGCGGCGATGATCAAGGCGCACCCCGTCGCCGGCAATCTTGGCGTTGGCAAGGAGTTCCTGACCGCTCTGCGTCCTTATATCTGGCGCCGCCATCTCGACTTCGCAGCGATCCACGACATCCATTCGATCAAGCGCCAGATCGATACCCATCGCGGCGGCGGCACGGTCAAGGTCGCCGGCCACAACGTGAAGCTGGGGCGCGGCGGCATCCGCGAGATCGAATTCTTCGCCCAGACCCAGCAACTGATCTTCGGCGGCCGCAACGCGGACCTGCGCCTGCGCGGCACCTGCGAGACCTTGCGCGCCCTCGCCGCCGCCGGCCATGTCGAACCGCGCGCCACGGCAGAGCTGATCGCCGACTACGGCTTCCTGCGCCGGGTCGAGCATCGCCTGCAGATGGTCGCCGACCAGCAGACCCACAGCCTCCCCGAGGACTCGGACGGCCTCGCCGCCATCGCGACTTTCCTCGGCTACGCCGAGCCCGCCGCCTTCCAGGAGGAGATGCTGGCCACCCTGCGCCGCGTCGAAAGCCACTATGCGCGACTGTTCGAGGATGCACCCAGCCTCGCCGGTCCGGGTGGCAACCTGGTCTTCACCGGCACCGACGACGATCCAGGCACGCTCGAGACCCTGCGCGGGCTGGGCTTCGGCGACGTCTCCGCCGCAGCTGGCGTGGTCCGCCGCTGGCATCACGGCCGCTATCAGTCGACCACCTCGCCGCGAGCGCGCGAGCTGCTTACCGAGCTGATGCCGGCACTGCTGAAATCGTTAGGCGAGACGGCCGCGCCCGATCAGGCGTTGCTGAACTTCGACCTCTTCCTCAGCAACCTGCCCGCCGGCGTACAACTCTTCTCGCTATTCAAGTCGAACCCGGCCCTGCTCGAGCTGGTCGCCGCGATCATGGGCAGCGCGCCGGGCCTGGCGGCGCAGCTTGCGCGGCGCACCGTGCTGCTCGATTCGGTGCTGTCGTCGGACTTCTACGCCGCCTTGCCGTCGGCAGAGGAGATGACCGACGAGCTCTCCCGCCTGCTGGCCCAGGTCGAGGACGAACAGGACATCCTCGACGCGGCTCGTCGCTGGACCAACGAGCAGCGTTTCCAGGTCGGCGTGCAGCAGGTCAAGCGCATGGTGCGACCTGCACAGGCGGGCCTCGCCTACTCCGACATCGCCCAAGCGACGATCGCCGCTCTGTGCGATCGCGTGGAGAAGAGCTTCGCGCGCCAGCATGGCGCTTTCCACGGCCAGCGGCTGGCAGTGCTTGCGCTGGGCAAGCTCGGCAGCCGCGAGATGTCGGCAACGTCGGACCTCGACCTGATCTTCGTCTACGACATCCCGCCCGAGCTCGAAGCGTCGGACGGCGCGCAGCCGCTGGCGCCGATCCAGTACTACACACGGCTGAGCGGCAAGATCGTCACTGCGCTGACCGCGCTCACCAACGAAGGCGCACTGTACGAGGTCGACATGCGCCTGCGGCCATCGGGACGCGCCGGCCCACTCGCCAATTCGCTCCAGGGCTTCGAGACCTATCACGCGCAGTCGGCCTGGACCTGGGAGCATATGGCCCTCACCCGCGCTCGCGTGATCCACGGTCCCGCCGAGTTGTTCGAACGCCTGCAGCGGACCGTCCTCGCCACCCTGCGCCGACCGCGCGATCCCGATGCGCTGCTGCGGGACGTCGCCGACATGCGTGACCGCATCGCCAAGCATGCACCGCCCAAGAGCCCTTGGGACTTCAAACATTTGCGCGGCGGGCTGTTCGACATCGACTTCGTCGCCCAATACCTGGCGCTGCGCCACGCCGCCGAGAAGCCCGAGATCCTCGACGTGCATCCGGCCGAGGTGCTGCGCCATGCCGCCGGCCTGGGCGTGCTCGACCCTGTCGACGCCGAGCGGCTGCGCACCGCGCGCGGGCTGATGTCGGACGTACAGAGCCTGCTACGGCTCACTCTCAACGGCGACGAATCGTCGTTCGACGAATCCAAGGCACCCGAAGGCCAGCGCCGCCTGATCGCCCAGACCCAGGACGTGCCCGATATCGCTGCCCTGCGTGCGCGCCTCGCCGAAGAAACCGCGGCGGCCCGTGCTATATACGAGAAGATCATCGATGCCCCGGCCCGCGCCGCGGGCTGGACGGGGAGAGAGACATGAGCGTCGAGGAAGGCAAGAAGGCGCCGGACTTCACGGGCGCGACGGACGGCGGCGGCAAGCTCAAGCTCTCCGAACTGCGCGGCAAGCCGGTAGTGCTCTACTTCTATCCCAAGGATGATACGCCGGGCTGCACCACCGAGGCCTGCGGCTTCCGCGACTCCGCCGCGGCCTTCAAGAAGCTCAAGGCCCAGGTGATCGGCGTCAGCAAGGACAGCGTCGCCCGCCACGACAAGTTCAAGGCCAAGTACCAGCTCGACTTCCCGCTGGTGTCCGACGAGGACGGCAAGATCTGCGAGAAGTATGGCACCTGGATCGAGAAGAGCCTGTATGGCCGCAAGTACATGGGCATCGATCGCGCCACCTTCCTGATCGACAAGGACGGCGTGGTCGCCAAGATCTGGCACAAGGTCAAGGTGAAGGGCCACGTCGACGAGGTCGCAGAGGCATTGAAGGCGCTATAGCCGAGCCCCCGGATAGCCCCCCGAGTAGCTCACGAAACAAACCGAAACACCTGCCGGCAACTCGTCCGGCTAGAGCGGGATGATTCTAAGTTCGATCGTATCCTGCTTTTGCGAAGTAGTTGGCACACTCGCTGGGCTGGACGGTAGGCAGTAGCTCGGCGAGAGCGCTGTAGATGGCGTCGTGGGTGCGCCGTGCGGCCTTGCGCAGG
>DASXQC010000170.1:0-5527 GCA_036493235.1 Reyranella sp. | reverse complement strand
TCTAAGATCGCCCGCATGCTGCTGCGTCGCTTCTCATTTGCCGCCGTCCTCGTCCTGCTCTCGGGCACGGCATCGGCCCAGACCATGGAATTCGGCTGCCCCAAGCCGGGCACGACCTTCGCGTTCGACAGCGGCACCAGCATGACGGCGCACAGCCAGGACGGCATGGACTGCGTCATGCAGAAGAGCGGCGGTCCGGCGGTCAAGGTCCGTGCGCTACTGTTGGACAATCCAGGACCTGACGGCAAGGACACTTCGGCCTTCATCGCCGCGATCAAGCCCGAGCGCCTGTGGCCGCTCGCGGTCGGCAAGAAGATCGAGGCGTCCTACAGCACCGGCGGACAGACCTGGAGCTACGTGCTGAACGTCGCCCGCTTCGAGAAGCGCATGGGTCCGGATGACGCCCTGTTCGACGCCTTCGTCATCGAGATGAACGAGCAGGGCGACAAGGGCTACCGCTCGATCTCGCGCTGGTGGGTGTCGCCGGCGGAGAACTACGCGCTGCGCTACGATTTCAGCAACAGCAACGGCAGCGCCAACCGGGCCATCGTCACCACCGTCAAGCATTGATCTTGCCGGAGCGCGGGCCGCCGGCCCGCTCATGATAGAGCGCATTCACATGCGCGGATGAGGCGGGCGGGATGCCCGCGGTCCAGCGAGAATTTAGACCACCGAGCCGGGGTCGGTGTTGGCGCCGCAGATGAGCGTGGCGACGCGCTCGCCGGCGGCCGGCTTGTAAGCGCCTGACATCAGGGCGGCGAGGCCAGTGGCGCCCGACGGCTCGGCGACGATCCGCAATTCATCCCACAACGCCCGCTGCGCCGAGCGCACGGCATCGTCGGTAACCAGGATGGCGTCGCGCACCCATTTCTGCGCCACCTCGAAGTTCGGCGTGCCGATGCGGCTCGCGCCCAGCGCGTCGGCGGCGATGCCGGAGATCGCCACGTCGACCGGCTTGCCGGCGCGGCGCGCCTCGTAGAGCGTCGGCGTGCCTTCGGTCTCGACGGCGACGATCTTGATCCTGTCGCCGACCGCTGCCGCGCAGCCCGCGATCAGGCCGCCGCCGCCGACGGCAACCAGCAGGGTGTCGAACGTCGCCTGCTCCGCGAACTCGAGCGCGACGCTGCCCGCGCCCGCGAACACGACCTCGTCCTCGTAGGCCGGCACGATCAGCGCGCCGGTCTCGGCGGCGCGTTTCTCCGACGCGGCGCGGGCCTCGGCATAGACCGCACCGACCAGGTTCACGACCGCACCGTAGCTCTTGAGCCGCGCGACCTTGGTCGGCGACGACGTCGTCGGCACGAAGATCTCCGCCTTGTGGCCCAGCGCCCGTGCGGCATAGGCTGCGGCGACACCGTGGTTACCGCCCGACGCGGCGACGATGCCGGTCGCGGGCACCGTGCTGGCCAGCAGCTTGTGGAACGCACCGCGTGCCTTGAACGAGCCGCCGGGCTGCAACGCCTCGAGCTTGAGTGCGACCGGCGCGGCGACGCCGAGCGTGCCGGCCGTCAGCTCGATCACGGGCGTGCGTCGGACGTGCGGCCTGATCTTCTGCCAGGCTGCTTCAACTTGAGTCCGGCCAATCATTGTTTGCGGCAGCCCTCGACGTGACGCAGGTAGTGGTCGAAGTCCGGCGTCGCGGCACGAGGATCCTTGGCCATTTCGTCGAAGCGGCGCAGGCGCACTGCCTCGGCATGCTGTGGGTGGGCGCGGAAGGCTTCGAGTTCGTCGGGCGACATCAGGCCGCCCTGCAGGTTCAGGCTGCGCACCGAATCGGCGGCGAGCTTGCCGAAGTAGTCGGACTCGACGCTGCAGAGATAGCGCTTGGCGGCGACGTGCAGGCGCACCGGCTCGCTCACCTCGGGACCGAACCGTTCTGCCAGCCAGTTGGCGCCAAGTTGCTCGTGCACATCGTCGATGCCGCGGCCGGCGGGGTTCTCGCCGAACGTATGGATCATGTGGCCGACATCGTGCAGCAGGCAAGCGAGCACGGTGGCGGGCGGCGCGTCGTCGGCTTCGGCGTGTGCTGCGCACTGCAAGGCGTGCTGCAGCTGGTTCACGCCGCTCAGGCCGTAGCGCTTGGTGGCACGGCCGACGAAGACGTCGAGGAGTTCCTGGCGCAGATCGCTCATGCGCCTTTCCTAGCACGAACCGGTGTTTCTCGAACCATCGGATAGCCGGGAATCATCGTCAGCGCCTGCTTCAGCGGATCGGAAGTCCAGGCGCGTGTCATAAAATCGCCATGCATATCCAGCGAACCGCAAGAGACGAACGCGAAGGTGCCCGGCGTCAGCGTCTTGGGCAGCGAGTCGGCGTGCGGGATGCGGCGCTTGGCGAGCATGTCGCGCAGGTTGGCGTTCTCGTCCTTCGTCGAATCGGTGTAGGCACTCAGCAGGAAGGCGAGCCGCCGGCGCGCGGCGGCCCAGGCGGCGACCTTCTCTTCGTCGCCGTAAAGCGAGTCCATCAGGATCACGCCCTTGATGCGATGCGCCGCGCCGCCATAGAGCAGCGAGTAGGCCGTCGAGAGATAGCCGCCGCTGTAGGAGACGATGACGACGCCGGCGGCGTTGAAGTGCGGGCCGACGCGCTTGTCTCCGTACAGCCGCATCAGCCGCTCGGCCGCTTCGTCGATGTAGGCGGCGAAATGACCGGGCTTCCAGAAATTGCCGGCACTGGAATCGGGCGCATCGAACGCGAGCTGCGGCGCGACCAGCGCGATGTTCTGTCCCGAATCGGCGATCTGCCGCGGGATCGCCTGGCGCGCGGCGACATCGCGCTCGAGTGTGGCGCCCTGGCCGTGCAGGAACAGCACGATCAACGACGGCAGTTGCGGATTGTAGCCAGCCGGCAGGTAGAGCAGCGAGCGGCGGTCGCTGTAGGCCGTGTCCTCCCAGCAGACATCGCCGCGCAGCGTGGTGTGGCCGCGCCGCTTGCCGTCATGCGCGTCGAGGAACGGCTTCTTGGTGCCAGGGATCAGGCCGCGATAGGGGAAGGCCGAGGCATTGAAGGCGACCAGCTCGGTCTTGGCCTCCTTCAGCGGCTGCGGGCCGACAGGCGCGCGCGGCGGGGCAGGCTTATGAACGGACGCCTTGGGGGCCGGCTTCTGCTTCTTCGTTCGCGCATGCGCGGCCGTCGGCATCAGGAGGGCCCCCAGCAGCAGCGCGCGACGGTTCACGCAACCGCTGGCCGCTTCGCATCGAGCGGCATCAGCACCGAGAAGAACGACGGCAGCGCGATCAGGTAGGCGATCGCGCCGACCAGCACGACAGCGGGCAGGCCGAAGCTGGTGGCGATGATCGGCACCAGCGCGGCGCCGATCACCGAGAAGCAGCCGTTGACGCCCCAGGCCCACAGGAACATGTGGTCCTTGCCCAGCCGGCCCAGCGTGGTCATCGCTGTCGGCATCGGGAAGCCCATCAGGAACGCCGGCGGCATCAGCAGCAGCAGGCAGAGCACGATGCGGACGACGTATGGCAGCGTGCCGATCCAGTCGAGCGCGTAGTCGATGGCGAAGGCATAGAACGCCAGGATGACGAAGATCGCGAAGAAGATCTTCGGCATGACGCTGCGCGCGCGATCGAGGAAGCGCTCGGAGACGAAGCTGCCGAGCCCTGAGAAGACCAGCATGCCGGTGATCAGCACCGAGGCCGACACGGTCGGGTTGGAGAGCGCCAGCACGAAGTGGGCGATCATGCCGACCTCGACGATGATGTAGCCCAGCCCGAGGCACAGGAAGTAGAGCATCGTCCCGGCCTTGCCCGGGTAGCGGCTGAAGATCGTGCGCCAGCCGAAGATCAGCGGGAACAGGACCAGCGTGAAGGCGAAGATCGAGGCGATGCCGAGCGTCGCCCACAGGAGAATGTAGCCCCACTCATCTTGCACCAGCTCGAGCCGGTCGAGGAACTTCAGCAGGTCCTTCACCTTGATGTAGGCGGCGAAGTACGGCTGGTGGTTGGTGAGCTCGCGGGTGTCGAAGACGTAGTCGTCCGCCACCTTCTGCCAGCCGCCATGGACGTGGAAGTGCCAGGCCAGCCGGCCGAGCGTCGTCGCCGGAACCTTGGGCGCCGGCGGCGCGCCGTCATCGGCCTTCGGCGCGTTCGCGCCGGCGGCCTCGGGTGGCGGCTTGTCGTGCGGCTCCTTCTCCTCCTGCGGCGCCGTCGGATCGGGCGGCGGGCCTTCGTAGAAGAACTGGTCGCGATAGTCCTGCAGCACCTGGGCGAGGTCCGAGGTATCGACCTTTATGCCCGGGTAATAGATCTCGTCGAACGACATCGCCTTGGTGTGCTTGTTGAGCTGGGCGATCTCCTCCGGCGTGAAGCCGTCGCGCTTGTAGAGCACGGTCGCGGTCGAGAGATAGGCCGAGGCGACGTAGAAGTTCTGCGAAATGTCCGGCGCGCCACCCTTGTCGCTGGCGACGTCGCGCGCCGCGGCCGCCATGGTGGCGTAGAGCTTCAGCACAGACTTGGGCGGCTCTTCCTTGTTCCACAGCGTGACCGACAGGATGCCGTCGGGCTTGAGCGCGCGCATGTAATTGGCCATCGCCTCGCGCGTGTAGGAGTACTTCTCGACGATGGCGAAGCCGCCGGGGCTCGACAGGCCGGCCGAATCGGCCAGCGACAGGTCGACCACGTCGTAGGCGTTCGGCGTATGCCGCACATAGAGGCGGCCGTCATAGTCGACGACGGTGATCTTCGGGTTGTTGAGGATGTCGCCTGTGAAGTCGCGCAGGCCCTTGTCCTCGCGGAATGCCGTCAGGACCGCCGGATTGCCCTCGGCGACGGTGACGTGCCTGGAGCCTTCCTTCAGCGCCACCGCGGTCGAGATGCCGCCGCCGAACTGGACCACGAAGGTGTTCGGGTTCTTCTTGAGGACGTACGGGTAGTACATCGGCAGATAGCGGAAGTACGCCGTCTGGTCGTCGGGCAGGTCCTTGATGATGCCCGACGGGCCGTCCGAGTCGATGTACATGCCGAGATAGGCATTGTCCGGCATCGTCTTGAGGTTGAATGCGGCGTTGTCGCTGAGGCCCGGCGCGAAATGCAGGTAGGAGGAGGAATAGATCTCAAGGTAGCCGAACGGCGAGGCGCGTTCGTAGGTGCGCTTCATGTCGGGGAACTTGCGGGCGTAGGCGACGCCCTTGTAGTCCGACACCGCAAGCTTGGAGATGCCGAGCACGCTGGGCGACACGTAGTGCACCCCAGCCGACAGCACCGCGACGGCGACGACCGCCAGCATGCCGCGCCGGTCGGTGACGGCGCTGAACCACAGCAGGCTGCCGATCAGCCACAGCAGCAATGGCGCCATGACGATGTCGTCGGGCTTGAAGACGTAGAGCGCCAGCAGCACCGACAGGCCGCACAAACCGGAGCCCACGAGATCGGCGAAGTAGACGCGGTTGAAGGTCTTCTTCGCCTTCAGGAAGACGATGCCGAGATACATCGCGCCGGCGATGAACGGCAGGAAGTAGAGCACGAAGTTGGCAAACAGCCGCCACTTCTGCATCGGGTCGGAGATCAAAAAGATGGCG
>DASXQC010000169.1:0-1952 GCA_036493235.1 Reyranella sp. | reverse complement strand
ACTTCCTTGAGGGCCGGGCGCTCGGTCTTGCAGCGGGCGAAGGCGTGGGGGCAGCGGGGGTGGAAGGCGCAGCCGGTTGGCGGGTTGAGCGGCGAGGGCAATTCGCCCGCGATCGGCTTGTAGGTGCGCTGGTGGGCTTCGAGCTTGGGGACTTCGGCGAGCAGCGCCTGGGTGTAGGGATGGTTGGGCTGCGCGAACAGCTCGTCGGCCGGCGCGATTTCGACCAGGCGGCCGAGATACATGATCGCGACGCGGTCGGAGAGATGCTCGACCACCGCGAGATTGTGGCTGATGAACAGATAGGTGAGGCCGAGCTGCTGGCGCAGATCCATGAACAGGTTCAGGACCTGCGCCTGGATCGAGACGTCGAGCGCCGCCACGGCCTCGTCGCAGACAATGAAAGCCGGCTTCACCGCCAAAGCGCGCGCGATGCCGACGCGCTGGCGCTGGCCGCCGGAGAACTGGTGCGGGTAGCGGCTGGCATAGGCCGGATCGAGGCCGACTTTGGTCAGGGTCTCGGCGACGTAGTCGGTTTGCTGGCCGCGGGGAACCAGCCCGTGCACCCGCGGCGCCTCGCCGACGATCTCGGAGACGCGCAGCCGCGGATTGAGCGAGGCGAACGGGTCCTGGAAGATCATCTGCACGGCGAGCTGCCAGGCATGCTTGTCCTCGCCGCCCATAGCGGCGACGTCCTGGCTGCGCCACACCATGGTGCCCGCGGTCTGCGGCATGATGCCGGCGACGATGCGGCCGAGCGTGCTCTTGCCGCAGCCCGATTCGCCCACCAGCCCCACCACCTCGCCCTCGGCGACATCGAGGTCGACATCGGACACCGCCTGCACGACGGTCTCGCGCACGCCGGCGCCGAAGGCGTTGGCGATCTTGCCGGCGAGATCGACCCGCTGGACGAAGCGCTTGGTGATGCCGCGCAGGGAGAGGAGCGGCTGCGGTTGCGTCATTTGAGCGGGGTTTCCTGGTACAGGACGCTCAACCACTTGCCGTCGCGGCGAACATAGATGCTCGACGACAGCGCCTTCACCGTCTCGGGCTTCCCGCCCTTGTAGGTGCCAGTATAGGTGACGCGATACAGCAGGGTCGCGACATCGACGGTCAGCATGCGCACGGCGTAGTTCGGCTCGATGGACAGGCTGAGGAGCTTGAAGTCCTTCATCATCTCCAGCCCCTGCCGCTTGTTGTAGCGGTTGCCGTCGCTGAAGATCCAAAGCGAATCGTCGCCCAGGAAGCCGCGCATGGCTTCGATGTTCTGGTCGCGCATGAAATCCCAGCTGCCCTTCTCGAGACCCATCAGCTCCTCGCGCAGCTTCATGGTGTCGATAGGCTGGGCGACGGCCGTCGAAGCACCCACCCAGGCACCGGCCAGCGCCAAAGTTCCTCCGATCAGAACAGAACGTCTTGCAATCACTGGCTTCCCCCTGGGTTCGCACCGTTCGACGGTGTCTCCTGGTACAGGACGGCCCGCCACCGGCCGTCGCGCCGGACATAGAGGCTGGTCGCCAGCACCTTGTCGGTCGCCGTGCGATCGAAGCGCACCGCGCCGCGCGAGGTGACGCGATAGATCAGTACCGCCGCATCCGGGTCGAGCACCCGCAAGCCATAGGTCGGCTCGATCTCGTAACGGTCGAGGCGGTAGTTCGCCATGTGGGCGAGCATCGCGTCCTTGTCGAAGCGCTCGCCGGAGAAAATCAGCGCCGCATCGTCAGGCAGGAAGCGGCGCATCGCGGCGCGGTCGCGCGTTCGAAGGTACTCCCAACTCTCCTTCTCGAGTGCCATGAGCTGCTCACGCAACGCCGCGACGTCGGGCTTGTCCTGCGCGCGCGCCGCCGGAACGGCGAGACCGAGCAGGGCGGCGAGAACGAGCGAGCGGCGGGTCGTCATCCGTATCCTCACGCCGCGGCGCGCCAGCAGCGCGCCCAGTGACCGGGCCGGTGTTC
>DASXQC010000168.1:0-17270 GCA_036493235.1 Reyranella sp. | reverse complement strand
CGGCGCGTTGACGACGGTGATGCCGTTCTTGAGCGCCAGCCCGGAACGCGGGCGAACCTGGCCCTCGAAGCCCACCGGCAGGGCAATCGAGATGCCGGTCGGCACGATCTTGCGCTCCAATGGCCCCAGCTCGATGTCCTGATCGATCGCGGCCAGCAGGTCGGCGCCCGCCGACGCCACGGTGGCGTAGTCGGGTAGCGGCAGATCGTGACCATGCGGCAGGCGGACGATCTCGATGGCGACAGCTTCGGCAGTAGGATGGGCGGCGCTCACTCGGCGGCCTCGGCTGGCCGCGGGCGGATGAGGTGCAGGGCGATCGCGCCGGCAAGTTGCATGGCGACGCGGTCCTTCGGCAGCGTCGGCCAGTCCTGCACGCCCTCGGCGGTGATCAGGTGCACGGTATTGCGCTCGCCGCCAAACGTGCCGGTCGCGGGCGACACGTCGTTGGCGACGATCCAGTCGCAGCCCTTGCGGGTGCGCTTCTCGATTGCGTTGGCGACCAGGTTCTCGGTCTCGGCGGCGAAGCCCACGACCAGCGCCGGCCGGTTCGGCCCGCGCTTGGACAGCGTCGCCAGGATGTCGGGGTTGGGCGTGAGCTCGAGCGCGGGCGGCGCGGCGCCCGGCTTCTTCTTGATCTTTGCCGTGGCGGGCCTGGCCATCTTCCAGTCGGCGACGGCGGCAGCGCACACTGCGATATCGACTTTGCCGACGGCGAGGCACGCGACCAGCATCTGGTCGGCCGAATCGATCTTAACGACCGTCACGCCCGCCGGATCGGGCACGCTGACCGGCCCGCTCACCAGCGTGACCTCGGCACCAAGCTGCGCCAGTGCCGCGGCAATCGCATGGCCCTGCTTGCCCGACGAATGGTTGGAGATGTAGCGCACCGGATCGATCGCCTCGCGCGTCGGGCCCGAGGTCACCAGCGCGCTCTTGCCCGCGAGTGGCTTCTCGGTCGTGAGCAGGCCTTCGATCGCGGCGACGATCTCCTCCGGCTCGGACATGCGGCCGGGTCCGTATTCGTTGCAGGCCATGACGCCGTCGTTCGGCCCGACGAAATGGATGCCGCGCTTGCGAAGCGTCTCGACGTTGGCGGCGGTCGCGGCGTGGGTCCACATGCGCACGTTCATCGCCGGCGCTGCCAGCACCGGCTTGTCCGTGGCGAGCAGCACGGTCGTGGCGAGATCGTCGGCCAGACCCGCCGCCATGCGCGCCAGGATGTTCGCCGTCGCCGGCGCCACGACCAGCAGGTCGGCCTCGCGCGACAGCTCGATGTGGCCCATCTCGCTTTCGTCGGTCAGCGAGAACAGCTCGGTGTAGACCTTGTCCTCGGTCAGCACTTGCAGCGCCATCGGCGTCACGAACTTCGCGCCCGCTTCGGTCAGTACGCAGCGCACCGACGCGTCGCGCTTGCGCAGCGCGCGGACCAGCTCCTGCGCCTTGAAGGCGGCAATGCCGCCCGCGATGACCAACAGGATTCGCTTGCCCTTGAGCATGGTCTTTACCCTATCACACACGCCGGCATACGGCAGCATGCAGCCCTGATCTTGTGCTGGGGGCGTGGCGCGCCCCCAGCACAAGACGGCTCCATCCGAACCACGTTAGCGCAGCCAGGCCACGACGGCGGCGATCAGGGCGAGAACGGCGATGATTTCGGCGAAACCGACATCCCGGGTCCAGCGGGTGAGCACCGATTCGACTTCCGCCTCGACGCGATCGACCTTCTGCCGCTCGCGCTCGGCGATCAGGTGCAGGCTGTCGATCAGGCGGGGGACGCGGCGCAGGCCCTGCATCAGGTCGGTGACACCGCGCCGGGCGGTGGCGCGCGGGCCGAAATGGTCGCGCATCCAGTCCTCGATCAGGGGCCGCGCCAGCTCCCAGATGTTGACGTGGGGATTGAGCCTGGTGCCCATGCCCTCGGCCATCAGCATGGTCTTCTGCAGCAGGAGGAGCTGCGGCTGCACCGTCATCTCGAACTGCTCGGTCACACGCAACAGCTGGGCCAGCAGGCGGGCGATCGAGATCTGGTGGCTGGGCTTGCCGAAGATCGGCTCGCCGATCGAGCGGCAGGCCTGGGCGAACATCTCGATCGACTGGTCGGCCGGCACGTAACCGGCGCGGAACTGCACCTCGGCGACCGCGCGATAATCGCGCCGCAGGAAGGCGACCAGCAGCTCCGCGAGATAGCCGCGCGTGTCCTCGTCGACCCGGCCCATGATGCCGAAATCGACCGGCACGATGCAGCCCTGACGGTCGACGAAGGCGTTGCCGCCGTGCATGTCGGCGTGGAAGAAGCCGTCGCGGAATACCTGGTAAAAGAACGCCTCGGCGCTCCTTTGCATGATCACGTCCGGGTCGTGGCCGGCGGCGATGATGGCGTCGCGGTCGCCGATCGGGATGCCGTCGACCTGTTCCTGGGTCATCACGCGCTGCGCCGTGCGGTCCCAGTCGATCTCGGGGGTGCGGTAGTTGGGATCGTCGGCGAAGTTCTCGCCCAGCTCCTGCGCCGCCGCCGCTTCCATGCGCAGATCCATCTCGACCCGCACCACGTCGGCGAACGCCTTGACCGATTCGACTGGCCTGAGGCGGCGAAAGCGCGGCTGGGTGCTCTCGACCAGCTCGGCCATCCAGTAGAAGAGGTCGAGATCGCGCGCGAAGGCCGCCTCGATGCCGGGCCGCAGCACCTTCACCGCGACCGGGCGGCCGTCGGTCGTGACGGCGAAGTGCACCTGTGCGATCGAGGCCGCGGCGATCGGGACGTCGTCGAAGCTTTCGAACAGCGCCGCGATCGGCTTGCCGAGTTGGCTCTCTATCGTGTGCCGCGCCTCCGCACCGGAAAACGCCGGCAGATGGTCCTGCAGCCGGGCGAGATCGCTCGCGACCTCCTCGCTCAAGAGGTCGGCGCGGGTCGACAAAGCCTGTCCGAGCTTGATGAAGCTCGGGCCCATCTCCTGCAAGGCCGCCGCCAGCCGCTCACCGGGCCGCCGCCCGTCGCGCCGCCACGCAAACAAGCGCGCCCAGGCGATCAGCGCCGGCGCGATGCCCAGCGTCTCCAGCGGGAACAGCGCATCGTGCCGCGCGAAGCTCAGCGCCACGCGCAACAGGCGCCAGCTGTTCCGGATCGCGCGCAGCATTGTCTAGATCCGCCAGCCCGTATGCAGGGCGACGACGCCGAGCGTCATGTTGCGCCAGCCGGCGCGCTCGAAGCCCGCCTCGCCCATGCGCCGCGCCAGGTCGCGCTGCGAGGGGAAACGGCGGATGCTTTCGTGCAGATAGCGGTAGGACTCGGCATCGCCCGCGATCGCCCGGCCGAGCAGCGGCAGAGCGCGCTCCGAGTAGGCGTCATAGACGCGGCCGACCGGGGCGGACGTCACCTTGCTGAACTCCAGGCAGAGGAAGCGCCCGCCTGGCCGCAGCACGCGGAACGCCTCGCGCAGCGCCTTGTCGATGTCGGTAACGTTGCGCAGGCCGAAGGCGATCGTATAGGCGTCGAACGAGCGGTCGGGGAACGGCAGGCTCTCGGCATCGCCGGTCGTCCAGGTCAGCCCGCGCAGCAAGCCCTTGTCGACGGCGCGGTCGCGCCCGACCTCGAGCATCGCCGGGTTGATGTCGCAGATCGTGACATCGGCGCCTTCTACCCGCTGCACGATGCGGAAGGCGATGTCGCCGGTGCCGCCCGCGACGTCGAGGAACTTCTCGCCCTTCCGCGGGTGCAGCACGTCGACCATCGCGTTCTTCCAGAGCCGGTGGACGCCGACCGACATCAGGTCGTTCATCAGGTCGTAGCGCGGCGCCACCGATTCGAAGACGCGCGCGACCATCCCCGCCTTCTCGGCAGCGGGCACATCGCGATAGCCAAAGGACGCCTGATCGGCTGGAGTGTCAGTCGGCTCGGTCATGGGGCGCCAACCTAGAGGAATCACCATGCTGCTGAAAGACCGGGTGATTCTCATCACCCATGTCGAAAAGTTCGCCGGCCACGGCACCACCGAGGTGGCGCTGGCGCAGGGCGCGGCGGTGCTGGCACACGATCCCTCGTTCCAGGACATGAGTGCACGGCGCAAGTACGAAAGCCGCTATCCCGGCGCATATGCCCTCGCCGCGACCGAGCCCGAAGCGATGGTCGAGCTGGCGCTGAAGCGGCACGGGCGCATCGACGCGCTGGTCAACAACGACGCTTTCCCCGCCCTGCGCGCGCCGCTCGCCGAGGCGCGCATGGAGGACTTTCGCACCGCGCTCGAGACGATGGCGGTGCAGCCACTGCGCCTCACCCAGCTCGTGGCGCCGTCGATGCGCCAGCGGAAGTCGGGCCGCATCGTGTTCGTGTCGTCGGCGGCGCCGTTGCGCGGCATCGCCAACTACGCGCCCTACGTCGCCGCCCGCGCAGCGGCCAACGGGCTGGTGTCGTCGCTCGCCAAGGAACTCGGCCGCGACGGCATCACGGTCAACGCGGTCGGCTCGAACTATGTCGAGAACCCCGACTACTTCCCGCCGCAGCTCCTCGCCAACGCCGACGCCATGAAGAAGATGACGGCGCAGATCCCGCTCGGCCGCCTCGGCAAGAGCGCCGAGCTCGGCGCCACGGTCTGCTTCCTGTGCTCCGACGGCGCGGGCTTCATCACCGGCCACGTGCTGCCGCATGCTGGCGGCTGGGCCTGACGTTCCGACGGGAGTCCACAAGAGTCCACTCGGGTGTGGACCGGTTGGATGCCGATGGCACAAGGGTTTCGGGCCAGGAGTCCACGAATCCGCCGACTTTGTCCCCCTGAAAAAACACCACTCCAGTGGCGCCTGGAAATCATGAGCGCCACTGGAGTGGCGCGGTCGGATGAGCATCATCATGCGCGCGACACTGCATGATGACGCGCCGCACACCTATTAGGGGCGATGGCCCGGGAGAAAAGCCGCTGTTTGCGGGCCTCGGATCGCCGGCCATTGCCCATAATGAGTTCGCTGCGAGCGCCAGATTCGGGACCTTTGACGCTCCGGAGCGAGATTTCCCAGGGAATCGCTCGCCGCCGCGCTGGAAATTTGTGTCTCGACCAGAAAGAAAAATCTGCGCCTGGCAAAGGGGCGCGCAGCGCTCTAGTCGCACTTGGGCGGCGGGAAGAGGCTGACCTCGTGCGCCTCGAGCAAGATGGCGACGTTCTGGCGCTTGATCAGCCGGCGCAGCACCACGCCCGATTCGTGCAGCAGCCAGAACTCGTCGCCGAACTCATTGAAGTCGCCGACCCGCCGGCGCACCGCGAAGGTGCGGCCCTCGGCGAAGTGCTTGTCCGAGGCCTTGAGGTCCTTGGGCAGCGTGGTCGGGATCATGTATCCCGGCGGCAGACGCTGGAAATGCTCCACGATCGGCTTGTGGAAGCGCAGCATCTCGACGGTCTTGATGTCGATCGGATCGGGACGGTTGGCGGTCAGCGCGTCGACCAGCGCCGCCCGCGCCGCGGCCGGCGGCAGCGTTCCCGCGGGAAGGTCGCTGTTCTGCTTGTAGGTGCCGAGATCGGCGCGCAGCTTGCCGCCGTCGGCGCCCACAGTCCCCTTGACGTTGGCGACGGTGACGTGGCCGTTCAGGCGCAGGCGCACCTGATAGGCGAACCGCGAGGCGTCGAGCGCCTCGGTCGCGCTCACCCGCTCCTCGATGCGGTCGCCGGCCGGGCCGAGCTTGCTGGGCGCGGACTTCTCGCCCTTTTCGAGGCCGAACTGGTAGACCTCGCCAATGGTCCAGCCTTGGCAGCTTTTGGTCAGGCTGTAACTGCCCTGCCCCTCGGCGTAGCCCAGCTTCTCGTCGGCCGCCGCCTTGATCTCGTAGGACACCGACTGGCTGCTCAGCCCCGAGGCCTGCGCGAGCGGCGCGGCGAGCAGGCAGCAGGCAAAAACAGCGACTGCCCAAAGCCTTCTGTCACCCTGAGCGAAGCGAAGGGTCTCATGCCGATTCAAACGGCGATGAGGTCCTTCGCTGAAGCGCGGATCAGATCCGCGCGACTCAGGACGACAAAATGGCATGCCCCTCGATTAGGCGAATCCCCGCCGACCGGCAACGCGGCGAATGTATCTGACCGACGGCCCGACTCTTCACTCGCACCTAACCGATAGAGACAGGCAAGGGCAGCCGACCTGACCTAGAGGCTCACCGTGGCCGTGTACCACGCGCTCAATGAGCCAAGCGTTGGAAGTGTTCATCTTGCCGGCTTGCAATAGGCAGGGCGAAATTAAAAATGTCCCACTCGACTTGACCTAATGTTCTCTCTATGTTCTATCATAGGCAGTTCGCTTCAGGGTAGAGTAGGCCTCACTGAACACTCGCGGAGTGGATGCGTGACTGAACCAGAGAAATTCTTCAGAGAACAGAGCGGGGCCTCTGCAGCGAAGACGCGTATCATCGGAAACTTCTTTAGCTCCTGGGCAAACATCGTCGTCGGCGAGGCCAGAAGGAGAGGAAACCCAATCACGTATATCGATATGTACTGTGGGCCAGGCCGCTACGAGGATGGCAGGCCGTCTACACCTCTGGTGGTTTTGGAAAAGGCGATAGCGAATCCGCGCGTAGCGCCACACCTCGTCACAATCTTTAACGATGAGGACCCAGATTTCGTGGAGAAGCTTAAAGGAGAGGTTGCCAAGCTACCGGGCATAGAGAAGTTCGTTCACCAACCAATTTTCTTGAATCGGTCGATAGGGCGGGACACTGAGCAATTTTTTCTGGAGAGGTCTAACGTCGCGACTTTCGCCTTTGTCGATCCGTTTGGGTATACTGGCCTCACCCTTGACCTCATTAAGTGGCTCACCCGGGGCTGGGGATCGGACTGCCTGTTCTTCTTCAACTACGCCCGCATCAATCGGGCGTTGAGTGCTGGCGTTTTTCGAGCACCGATGAGCGCGATCTTTGGCGAGGCGCGCGTCGATCTTCTCATTCGGCAACTCACCACGATTGAAGCAGATGGGAAACTCACACCTTATCGGCGCGAGGAGCTCATAGGCGATACTCTTACGGCGGCATTGCAGGACATCAACAAGCTTTATGTTCGGCCCTTCACTTTCCGCAGGGATGGCCGCACCTCGCGCAAGCTCGTCTTCGTCAGTAAGGACATTAAGGGATATAATGTCATGAAGGACGTTATGGCCGGAGTGAGTAACGTGAGCCGAGGCGGAGGTGTTGTAGACTTCACCTATTCGGACGTGCCGGTATATGAGCCGATCCTTTTGATGAACTTTGAGTTTGAGCAGCTCAAGAACTCGTTGTGTGATTCCTTCAGCGGCCAGACCGTGAGCCTCAAGACTATCTTCGACAAGCACAACCCAGGGACTGACTACCTACTCCGGAACTATCGTGATGCACTTGATGATCTGGACAGGTTGGGGAAGGTGCGGACGGTTCCTCGAAAGGTGCGAGCCGGCAAGATTACGTTTGGCGACGAAGTGCGTATAACATTTCTGTAGGGTATTGAGCATGGCGACTAATTCACCGATCGAATGGACCGAGGCCACGTGGAACCCAGTCGCCGGCTGCACCGTGCTCTCGCCCGGTTGTACGAACTGCTACGCCATGCGGCTAGCCGCCCGACTCGAAGCCATGGGCCAGCCGAAGTATTCCGGCCTGACTAGGAAGTCCGGCGGCCGGTACAAGTGGAATGGCCGCGTCAATCTCGACCGCGCATCCCTCGACATCCCGAAGCGCTGGGCCGCCGGCCGGATGATCTTCGTCAATTCCATGTCGGACCTGTTCCACGCGAAGGTCCCACTCGACTTCATCCAAGCGGTCTTCGCTACCATGGTCGCCACTCCGCAGCACACATACCAAGTGCTCACCAAGCGCCCGGATCGGGCCAAGGAACTCGCCAAGGATCTTCCGTGGCCGAAGCACGTATGGCTCGGCACCAGCGTCGAGAACGCAGACTATGTCGAACGCATCGACCACCTGCGGCGTACGCCCGCGACGGTCAAATTCTTGAGCTTGGAGCCCCTTCTCGGGCCGCTGGAGCGCTTGAACCTCAGTGGGATCGATTGGGCTATTGCCGGAGGCGAGAGCGGCCCTGGCGCGCGTCCTATGCCGATCGAGTGGGTCCGCTCGATCCGCGATCAATGCATCAAGGCGAAGGTCGCTTTCCACTTCAAGCAGTGGGGCGGCGTGAACAAGAAGCGCACCGGCCGCGTGCTCGACGGACGGACATGGGATCAGCTACCGCGGCGGAATGCAAAGCAGCCCGCAATGGCTTTTGCGGAGTAGCGACTAGGCAGCGACTAAGGCCCGTCGCAAGATCAAAAAAGCCCGGAAATAATGGTGCGCCCGAAGAGATTCGAACTCCTAACCTTCCGATCCGTAGTCAGATGCTCCGTGAGCTGAAATGGCCTTTCCCTCCACGGCGTTGAGCTAGCTGAACGCCTCTTCCCACGTGCCCCGGGTCGAGGCCTTCGAATACTCCGTCGAGCGGTTCTCGAAGAAGTTGGTGTGCTCGACGGCGTTGAGCATCTGGTCCATCCAGGGCAGCGGGTTTTTCGCGTCCTTGGCGTAGATCGGCTGCAGGCCGAGCTGGATGAGGCGGCGGTCGGCGATGAAGCGGATGTAGCGCTTCACGTCGGTCGCGGTCATGCCCTCGATGCCGTCGAGCTGGAAGGCGAGGTCGATGAAGGCGTCCTCGTGCTCGACGATGGTCGAGCAGGCGACGTAGATCTCGCGCTGCAGCGATTCGGTCCAGATCTCGGGATTTTCCTGCACGAAGGTGCGGAACAGCTTGATGATCGAGTTGCAGTGCAGGGTCTCGTCGCGCACCGACCACGAGATGATCTGGCCCATGCCCTTCATCTTGTTGAAGCGCGGGAAGTTCATCAGCATCGCGAAGCTGGCGAACAGCTGCAGGCCCTCGGTGAAGCCGCCGAACACCGCCAGGGTCTTGGCGATCTCGGCCTTCGAGCCGACGTTGAACTCCTGCATGTAGTCGTACTTCGCCTTCATCTCCTTGACCGTCATGAAGGCCGAGTACTCGGACTCGGGCATGCCGATCGTGTCGAGCAGGTGGCTGTAGGCCGCGACATGCACCGTCTCCATGGCGGAGAAGGCGGCCAGCATCATCTGCACCTCGGTCGGCTTGAAGACGCGGCTGTAGTGCCGCATGTAGCAGTTGTTCACCTCGACGTCGGCCTGCGTGAAGAAGCGGAAGATCTGCGTCAGCAGGTGCCGCTCGCTGTCGGTGAGCTTGTTGCGCCAGTCCTTGACGTCGTCGGCCAGCGGCACCTCCTCCGGCAGCCAGTGGATGCGCTGCTGCGTCAGCCACGCGTCGTAGGCCCACGGATAGTGGAACGGCTTGTAGATCGGCTTGGCGTCGAGGAGGGACATGGCTTCTTGCTACTCGCTGGCGACTCCGTCGGATACGGAGCGATTGCGGGGATATCGGGGATGAGCGGGACTAACGCCCGTTGAGCGGCGGTTTCAAGTCGTCGATCAGCCAGGTCTCGTCCGCCGTGCCGTCCTCGAGGACGAGCAGGTGCGTGGCGCCGTAGCCGATCGCCGTGCTGATCTTGTGCTCGACGCGCCGCCCGACATAGAGGACCTGCCAGCCCGCGCCATAGCGGTAGGCGAAGGCGCGGACGGCATCACCGATGATGGGCCGCGCATCGATCGGATGGACCGTGAAGGCGAGCGACCGGCTGGTCAGATGAGCCTTCTCGACCGGCGGCTGGGCCCAGGGGCCCAGCAAGCCACCGGCCGACGATAGTGCGCGAGGCATTGCCCACATCAGCTCTCTCCCCGGTTCCGTTCACTCGTCCGACTATTGGCCTGACTATTGGCCGCCTACTGGCAGCTCAGGCACTCTTCGTAGTCGTTGTTGTTGGCCCCGCCGGTCGGCGTACCGACCGGCAGGGGCAGGGGGGCATCGGCCTTCGGAACGGAAAGAGCCATGTCGCCGAGCGGCGAGACGACGGCGTCGTTGGACACGACGTCGGCGCGCTGGATGGAGAGCGAGCGGCAGTAGTAGAGCGTCTTCACGCCGCGCTTCCATGCCATCATGTGGATCTGGTGCAGGTCGCGCTTGTGCACGTCGGCCGGCAGGAAAAGGTTGAGCGACTGGCTCTGGCAGATGTAGGGCGCGCGGTCGGCCGCGTGCTCGACCAGCCAGCGCTGGTCGATCTCGAACGCCGTCTTGAACACCGCCTTCTCGTGGTCGTCGAGGCAGTCGAGATGCTGCACCGAGCCCTTGTCGGTCATGATCGAGGTCCAGGTGTCCTCGTCGTTCTTGCCCTTCTGGGCCAGCAGCTTCTCGAGGTACGGGTTGCGCACGACGTGGCTGCCCGACAGCGTCTTGTGATTGTAGACGTTGGCCGCCGACGGCTCGATGCCGGGCGAGGCGCCGCCGCAGATGATCGAGATCGACGCGGTCGGCGCGATCGCCAGCTTGTGGCTGAAGCGCTCCTCGATGCCGAAGTCGGCGGCGTCCGGGCACGCGCCGCGCTCCTTGGCCAAGGTCTTTGAGGCGAGATCGCACTGGCCGCGGATGTGCTTGAACATCTTCTTGTTCCACACCTTGGCCATCACCGCTTCGATCGGGATGTTGTTGGCCTGCAGGAACGAGTGGAAGCCCATCACACCGAGGCCGACCGAGCGCTCGCGCATGGCGGCATAGGTCGCGCGGGCGAAGTCGCTGCCGGCGTTGTCGATGAAGCCCTGCAGCACGTTGTCGAGGAAGCGCATCACGTCCTCGATGAAGGTCGGATGGTCCTGCCACTCCATGTAGCTCTCGAGATTGAGCGAGGAGAGGCAGCACACGGCCGTGCGCTGCTTGCCGTGGTGATCGACGCCGGTCGGCAGCGTGATCTCGCTGCACAGGTTCGAGGTCTTGACCGAGAGGCCCGCGAGCTTCTGGTGCTCGGGCATCGCCTTGTTCACATGGTCCACGAAGATCAGGTACGGCTCGCCGGTCTCGACGCGCGCCGTCAGGATACGGATCCACAGCGACCGCGCCGAGATCTTGCGCTGCACCGCGCCGTCCTTCGGGCTGACCAGCGCCCATTCCTCGTCGTGCTCGACCGCGCGCATGAAGGCGTCGGAAATGAGCAGGCCGTGATGCAGGTTCAGCGCCTTGCGGTTGGGGTCGCCGCCGGTCGGGCGGCGGATCTCGATGAACTCCTCGATCTCGGGATGGTTGACCGGCAGGTAGACCGCCGCCGAGCCGCGCCGCAGCGAGCCCTGGGAGATCGCCAAGGTCAGCGAATCCATGACGCGGATGAAGGGCACGACCCCGGAGGTCTTGCCGTTCATCCCGACCTTCTCGCCGATCGAGCGCAGGTTGCCCCAATAAGAACCGATGCCGCCGCCGCGCGCCGCCAGCCACACGTTCTCGTTCCACAGGCCGACGATGCCCTCGAGCGAATCGTTGGCCTCGTTCAGAAAGCACGAGATCGGCAGGCCGCGCGAGGTGCCGCCGTTGCTCAGCACCGGCGTCGCCGGCATGAACCACAGGTTGGAGATGTAATCGTAGAGCCGCTGCGCATGAGCATCGTCATCGGCATATGCCGACGCGACCCGTGCAAACATCTCCTGGTAGGATTCGCCCGGCATCAGGTACCGGTCGGAGAGGGTGGCCTTGCCGAAGGCCGTGAGGCGGTCGTCCCGTGAGGAGTCGGTAACAACGCGCGCACCGCTTCGAACTTGAACAACATCAAACACTTGCGGCTCCCTTTTTCTTCTTGTCCACACCTGTGGATTAAACAGATTGTGGAAGATGCCTAGATGTAGGGGCCATGTCGGGAAGCCCCGCTACCCCTTGATGATACGCAGGGCGGCGGGCGTGTCATTGCCAAATTTATGCCCCACTTGTGAATCTCAAGAAACCACTACTAATAGATTGATCTCAAACCTAAAAATCGGGTTTGAAGATTTCTCTTTCGGATCGTGCATAAACCTTCGCGGTCGCAGCATGGGATGAGAACAAAACGCGCTTTCCCGCGGATTCCTAGGCCGTCAGACGGAATCCACAGCGATTCGGCCGACCGGCGTCGGGACACCTGCCCGAAGGGCCGATGCGATGGGCACTTCTGCCGTCGTCAGAATGTCATAGTGAGGGCTACCATCGCTGGCTCCCTATATAGCCTCGGGCGGACACGAAGGACGGGACATGTCGACAGGGCTGGCGACGCGAACTTATGGGCTCGAAGCCATCGGAGCCGCGGCCGGTGGCGAGGAGGCCCAGGCCTTCGCCCGTCGTCTCTATGAGCGGGTCGCCGCCAAGGATCTCGCCGGCGCCACCGCCGAGCAGCGGGCGGCGGCCGCCCTCTCCCTCCTGGCCTTCGCCAAGCGCCGCCTGCCCGGCGTGGCCAAGGTCCGCGTGTTCAATCCGACGAGTGTGGAGCACGGCTTCGAGAGCGCCCACACCGTCGTGCAGATCGTCAACGACGACATGCCGTTCCTGGTCGATTCGATCGCGAACGAGCTGAACCGGCGCGAGCTCACCATCCACCTGCTGGCGCATCCGGTATTTTCCGTGCGGCGCGACGTCGACGGCGACCTGCAGAGCCTCACCGAGGCCGAGGGCCAAGCGCCTTCCGAATCGATGATGCAGGTCGAGATCGATCGCCAGGCCGACGACGCCCAACGCGAGGACCTGGCGGCAGCGCTGGGCCGCGTGCTGTCCGAGGTGCGTCATGCGGTCGGCGACTGGCGGGCGATGCGGGGCGCAGCCCTCGATGCGGTCGAGGACCTCGAACCCGCCCACGCGGTCGAGGAGCAGGAGTTCCTGCGCTGGCTCGAGGCCAACCACTTCACCTTTCTCGGCTATCGCCGATATCGCTACGTCGAGGACGGCGCCCAGGCCGGCGGCCTCCGTTACGAGGTCATTCCCGGCTCGGCGCTGGGCATCCTGCGGCGCGACGATCTTCGCCTGTTCGACGCGGGGTTGGGCGCCGGCGAGGCGATGGCGCGGTTCGCGCGCGGGCCGCAGCCTTTGCTGATCGTCAAGACCGACCGCGAATCGATGGTCCATCGCCGCGGCGCGATGGACTGCGTGATCGTCAAGACCCACAACGCCCAAGGCGCCGTCACCGGCGAGCGGCGCTTCGTCGGCCACTTCACCTCGACCGCCTATCACGAGCCGGCGCTGGACGTCCCCTTGCTGCGCGGGCGGGTCGAATCGGTGCTGGTGCACGCCGGGCTCGATCCCAGCGGCCATGATGGCAAGGCCTTGCTCGCCATCCTCGACGCCTATCCGCGCGACGAGCTGTTCCAGATCGACACCGACACGCTCTACCAGCACGCCATGGGCATCCTGCAGCTGCAGGAGCGCCATCGCGTGGCGCTGTTCGTGCGCCGCGATCCGGTCGGCCGGTTCGCGAGCTGCCTGGTGTTCGCGCCCCGCGAGCGCTTCGACAATCCGTTGAACGAGCGCATCCGCGACATCCTGCAAAAGGCGTGGCATGGCACGGTGACCTCGATCACCGGCTCGGGCAGCACCGATAGCGCGCTCGCCCAGGCGCTCTACACGCTGAAGCTCGACAAGCCCGACAGTCCCACGCCCGATCTCGGCGAGCTCGAACAGGCGCTGGCCGAGGCGGCGACGTCGTGGACCGACCGCTTCGAGACGGCACTCAACGACCGCGCCGCGGTGCGCAAATGGCGCGACTGGTTTCCGACGGTCTATCGCGACACCTACGACGCGGCCCAGGCGAAGGCCGACGTCGCGCCGCTTCAGGCGGCGCTGGAGGGAAGCGACTTCGGCGTGCGGCTCGGTCGGCGCGCCAGCATGCCGGCGCATCGCTTCACCGTGCGCCTGTTCCATCCGCGCAAGGCGATCGCGCTCAGCGACATCCTGCCGCTCGCCGAGAACCTCGGCCTGCGGGTGCTGAGCGAGGCGCCGTTCCGCTTGCAAGCGCCCTCAAATGAGCAAGGGGGCAGCGACGGCGTGGCGCTGCAGGTGCTGCGGGTCGAGACCGCGGACAAGTCGCCGGTCGATCTCGCCGAGGCGGGCCCGCGCTTCATGGAGACGCTGGAGAAGCTGTGGGCCGGCGATCTCGAGAATGACGGCCTCAACAAGCTGGTGCTGAAGGCAGGACTCGCCTGGCGCGAGGTGGCGCTGCTGCGCTCCTACGCCAAGTACCTGCGCCAGGCCGGCATTCCGTTCAGCCAGGAGTATATGGAGCGGGCGCTGGTGGCGTATCCGGAGCTCGCGCGCGGCACCGTCGAGCTGTTCGAGGCGCGCTTCGATCCCAACATCGGCAGCGACCGGCAGGCGCGCATCGACGCGGTCGAGCGGAAGATCGCTGCAGCACTGGAAGGCGTGGCGACGCTCGACGAGGATCGTATCCTGCGCCGGTTCCTCAACGCCGTGCAGTGCAGCCTGCGCACCAACTACTGGCACGACAAGGAGTGGATCTCCTTCAAGGTCGACAGCCGCACGATCGACGAATTGCCGGCGCCGCGGCCATTGTTCGAGATCTTCGTCTACAGCCCGCGCATGGAAGGCATCCATCTGCGCGGCGGGCGCGTCGCTCGCGGCGGCATCCGCTGGTCCGACCGGCGCGAAGACTTCCGCACCGAGATCCTCGGTCTGATGAAGACCCAGGTGGTGAAGAACGCCGTGATCGTGCCGACCGGCTCGAAGGGCGGCTTCTATGTGAAGCGCCCGCCCACTGACGGAAAAGGGGGCAACGGCACGCGCGAGCAGATCCTGGCCGAGGGCATCTTTTGTTACCAGACCTTGATGCGCGGGATGCTCGACATCACCGACAACTACGTCGAGGGCAAAGTCGTGCCCGCCGATTGCGTGCGCTACGATCCGGACGATCCCTATCTCGTCGTCGCGGCCGACAAGGGCACGGCCACCTTCTCCGACATCGCCAATGCTTTGGCACGTGAGTACGGCTTCTGGCTCGACGACGCCTTCGCCTCGGGCGGCTCGGCCGGCTACGACCACAAGAAGATCGGCATCACCGCGCGCGGTGCGTGGGAATCGGTGAAGCGGCACTTCCGCGAGCTGGGCACCGACATCCAGAAGACGCCGTTCAGCGTGGTCGGCGTCGGCGACATGTCGGGCGACGTGTTCGGCAACGGCATGCTGCTCAGCACCCAGACGAAGCTGCTGGCGGCGTTCGACCATCGCCACATCTTCGTCGATCCCACACCCGATCCCGCTCGCTCGTGGGCCGAGCGCAAGCGGCTGTTCGACCTGCCACGCTCGTCGTGGATGGACTACGACAAGAGCCTGATCTCGGCGGGCGGCGGCGTATTCGACCGCAACGCCAAGTCGATTGCGCTCTCGGCGCAGGCGAGCGCGGCATTGGGCATCGAGCAGCCGGTGACGACGCCGAGCGACCTGATGCGCGCCATCCTCAAGGCGCCGGCCGACCTGCTCTATTTTGGCGGCATCGGCACCTATGTGAAGGCCTCGAGCGAGAGCAACGCCGACGCGGGCGACCGCGCCAACGATCCGATCCGCATCGACGCCAACGATCTCCGCGCCAAGGTGATCGGCGAGGGCGCCAACCTGGGCTTCACGCAGCGCGGCCGCGTCGAGGCGGCGTTGACGGGGCGCAAGATCAACACCGACGCGCTCGACAACTCGGCCGGTGTCGACACCTCGGACCACGAGGTCAACATCAAGATCGCGATCGGCGGGACGTCTGACCGTGATCAACTCCTGTTCGCCATGACCGACGAGGTCGCCAATCTGGTGCTGCGCCACAACTACCAGCAGAGCCAGGCGATCAGCGTCGCCGAGGCGCAGGCGGCCGACGAGCACGACCGGATGGAGCGCTTCATGCGCGCGCTCGAACGCCCAGAAAAAGGAGGAGGCCGGCTCGACCGCGCTGTCGAGTACTTGCCCGACACCGTGACGATGCGCGCCCGCGCGGCCAACAAGCAGTGGCTGACGCGACCCGAGCTCAGCGTGCTGCTGGCCTACGCCAAGATCGACCTGACCGACCAGATCCTCGACTCCAGCCTGCCCGACGATCCGCTGCTGGAAGAGGAGCTGGTGCGCTACTTCCCGACCACGCTGCAGCAGAAGTTCGACGCGGAGCTGCGCCATCACCGGCTCCGCCGCGAGATCGCGACGCTGCAGGTGGTGAACTCGCTGGTCAATCGCTGCGGGCCGACTTTCGTGCGCACGGTGGCGCAGCGCACCGGCGCCTCGGCCGCGGCGATCGCCCATGCCTTCGCCGTGGTGCGCGACGCCTGGAAGCTGCGCGACCTCTGGGTGGAGATCGAGGCACTCGACGGGACGCTGAAGGCCGAGGCGCAGATCCGCATGCTGGTCGCCTCGCAGCGCTTCATGCTGCGCACCGTGCAATGGGTCCTGCGCCGCCTGCCGCAGCCGATCGACACGCTCGACGCGACGCGGCAGCTCGGCGCCGTCGTGGCCGCGCTGGACGACCTGCCATCGTCGCTGATCGGTGAGGCAGAGAGCGCAACGCTCAACGAGCGCGCAGCCGCCTTCGAGATGCTGGGTGCCCCGCCCGATACCGCCCGCCGCGCCTCGGCGCTGGAGACGCTAGCCTCGGCCGGTGACCTGATGCTGGCGGCCAAGGCCAACGGCTGCACGATCGAGGAGGCGGCGCGGCTCCACTTCCAGCTCGGCGAGCGGCTGTCGCTCGCACGCCTGGAGGCGGCGGCGCACAAGCTGCCGCGCGACGGCCAGTGGCCGGCCCAGGCGGCGATCGCCATGAACGACGAGCTGGCGGCGCTGCACGCCGATCTCCTGAACTCCGTGCTCAAGGCGGGCGGCGACCTGACTCGCTGGGGCGAGGGGCGGCCGCTGGCGCTGGAGCGGGTCGACCGGCTGAAGGAAGAGATGGCGGTCGCCGGACCGATCGACCTCAACATGCTGTCGGTAGCGGCAAGCGAGTTGCGGTCCCTTGTCTGAGCCGCGGTCCATCGCCATTTTGGCCATCTAGGAGGGAATCATGAGCGACAAGGTCCAGAAATCCGAAACGGAGTGGCAGAAGGAGCTCGATCCGCTGCAGCACCACGTGCTGCGCCAGCACGGCACCGAGCGCCCTTTCACCAGCCCGCTGAACACTGAGAAGCGCACCGGCGTCTTCCGTTGCGCCGGTTGCGGCGAGCCATTGTTCGATTCCAACACCAAGTACGAAAGCGGCTCCGGCTGGCCCTCGTTCTGGGCGCCCAAGGACCATGCAGTCGAGACCACGAGCGACACCAGCCACGGCATGGTGCGCACCGAGGTGACCTGCGCCAAGTGCGGCGGCCATCTCGGTCACCTCTTCCCCGACGGCCCGCGCCCGACCGGCAACCGCTACTGCATGAACGGCGCCGCGCTGAAGTTCGAAGA